>JBIJAP010000013.1:0-19062 GCA_044345715.1 Rubrivivax sp. | reverse complement strand
GGCCATCCAGCCGTAGTCAGAAAACCAAACCTGAAATCCATCGCAAGTGCTTGATGGATAAAGGAGATCTGGGCCGGCGGCGGTGGAACTTCAGCTTAAACGCCGAGCCCTCGAGCGAGCAGCGCTCGATGCCCGGCTGCAGCGCGGCCAGCACCCCCAGCCTGTCGGCGGCGTCGAGCACCTCGGCCCGTGCGCGCTCGAATGTGTCGCTGCCGGGCTCGTGGCGCTGGGCCAGCGTCCAGCCCCGCAGCGCGCGCAGGTTGTGCAGCTGCTCCTGGGTGCGCAGCGTGGCGCTGGCGTCGGCGGCAGCCATCGCGCGTTCGAACCAGGTGATGGCCGCGCCTTGGTCCTTGGCCTCGCGGTAGGCCACGCCGAAGGCCTCGGCCACGGCGCCCATGCCGCCCCACAGCGCGCCGAAGCGGGCCTCGAGGTGGCGGATCTTCTCCAGCTGCTCGGTGCGGTCGGCGCCCATCCACATCAGGCGCACGGCCTGCTCTTCCAGCGCCAGCGTCAGGCCCAGTGGCGACGAGATGGTCTGGAACTCCTCGCGCGGCGGCGGTGCCGCGGCGGCCTCTTCGTCGGCCTGCTTGCGATACACCCAGTTCGGGTCGCCGTAGGCCTGGTAGGCAGCCCACGAGTTGCTGCTGCGGTCGGCGTTCCACGCCGCCTCACGCGCGGCGGCCACGGCCATCACGAAGGGCCGGCGGCGCAGGATCTCGCGGTAGAAGGTCTCGGCGAACACCTTCGCCGGGATGTCGTCCACCGCCCAGCCCGCGGCGATGACGCAGCGCACGCCGATCTCGATCAGCGAGTCGGCCACCGCGGCGGCGAACTCGGCGCGGTTCAGCGGCTTCGGGTTGAGCGCTTGCGTGGCGTCGCGCTGGGCCAGGTGGCAGCAGTTCACGAACACCAGCTCGGGCACCGTGCGCATGGCGCGGATCTCGTTGGGCCCGAGGAAGGTGTGGTCCGACAGCACCACGCCGCCAGTGTGGCGGATCTCGCCGGTGGTGGCGTCGCGCGCCACAGGCTCGCCGTGGCCGGCCACGTGCACGATGCGGTAGCGGCGCTCGAACAGGGCGTTGATCACCGCCGTGGCGTCGTCATCGGCCAGCAGCGCCGTGACACGTTCGGCGCCCACGCCGCCGGTGCCGCGGAAGGCCGCCGCCACCGCTTCGGCCTCGGCGCGGGCGCCGGGCAGGGGCAGGTACTGGGTGCGGTCGATCTTGGGCTCGCCGATCACGAGCACGGCGTCGTCGGGCTGCGCGTCCTGCACGAGCTGGCGGAAGCTGTCGGTGCGCAGCTTGCGCAGCAGCGAGGTGCGGATGGCCCAGGGGCGGTCGTCTTCCCGCTTCGGCTGGCCCTGGCGGTCGCTCGGGCCGGGCGAGGTGTCGAGCAGCTCCCAAGGGATGGGCGCCGTGGCCTCGTCGACCTCCAGTAGCAGCCGGTCGCTGCCGCCCAGGAAGGGCTCCACCTCTGGCGGCACCAGCAGCTGCAGCAGCGTGCGGCCCAGCCGCGGGTCGCGGTTGGCCTCGGTGGCGGCGCGGCCGACGAGGTCTTGGATAAGGCCGAACTGTGTGGTCTGCGCGCGCACCTCGGTGCGGGCGCGCCGCGTGTCCAGCGCGAAGGCGATGGTGCCTTTGGCCGGCGACGTGGCCGAAATGAAGTCGTAGCCGGTGCCGCGGTATCCGCTGTCGACCTGGCGGCGCAGCGGGCCTACGCCGCTGGCGATGACGGGCGCCACCTCGTACAGCCCCGGGACTGATTCGGCCAGCACCTGCAGGCCGTTCCAGGCGTCGGCGGCGCGCTCAAGATACAGCTCCACCAGCGTGAGCTGGCTCACGCGCGGCCAGCCCGCGCGCGGCACCGCGGCCAGCCGCGTGTTGGCCTGCTGCACGCCGGTGGCGATGGCGCGCGCCGCCGCGGCCGGCGTCATGCCAACGCCGCCGCTGCCCATCAAGGTGGCCGTCAGCTCAACCGTCACGCCGCAGCCCTCGGTGCTTTGCGCCAGCCGCTGCACCCAGGCCACAGTGCCCTGGCGCACGGCCTCGACGAGGGCGGACTCGGTGAGCTTGCCCTCCTCGCCCAGGCCCACCACCACCACGCGCTGGGGTTGCGGCAGCTGCCAGGGGTTCTGCGGGTCGATGCGGGTGTTGACGAACAGCTGGTGCGTGCCGATCGCATCGGGGTACAGGCCGGCGTCAAGCGAGTCGCGCATGGCGTTGCCGATGAGCCGGTTGACCACCGCCTCGGTGCCGGTGAGCGACAGCGATCGCAGGTGGCCCACCATCAGCGTCGTGCGCACGAAGCCGAGGTTGCCGTTGAGCACCACCACCTTCAGCGCCGTGCTGTGGACGGCGGCATCCTGGGCGGTGCTGTCGCCGGGTGTGCTGAACACTTGGCGTTCCATGGCCGCGGGCCGGGCCTGCGGGCGCGCCCGCGAAGGGCGGCTCTTCACGCGCGGGCTGGCCGCGCCGCCGCTGCGGGTGGTGGCCGCTGCCGCCACCGTGGCATCCAGGCGCGGCAGCCGGGCGGTGTCGCCCGTCACCAGCAGCTCGGTGTAGGCGTCGAAGGCCTTCTTCACGTCGGGCAGGCTGCCGTGCTCGGCGTCGAGCGTCCAGGTGCGCACGCCGGGCAGCAGCGCGCTGGCCAGCGGCACGCGGCCGTCGCCGCCGTGGCGCGAGTTCAGGTACACGAAGCCCTCGGGCCCCCACTCGTAGCCGTCGGGTGTGAGCTCGGCATCGCCCACCACCAGCAGCGTGTGGTCGACGAAGCGGCCGAAGGCGCCGTCGCTGCCGGGCTGGAGCTGGGCATCGAGCTTGCGGCGCAGCGCCACGGCCTGGTCGAGCACGTCCTGCGGCGGCACGCCCCATTCATAGGCCGCGTCGGCGGCCTCGCCGGCGCCGCGGTGCCACCAGTTGCAGTCCTGCACGCGCTTCAGGTCTTCGGCGGCCAGCTGCTGCCAGGTACTGCTCTTGTCCAGGCCCAGCCGCGTGTCCAGCAGGTCGGCCTGCAGCTGCATGAAGCCCGGGAAGGCCGCCATCAGCTGCCGCGCCTGGCGGTCGCGCAGCGGGCTGCCGAAAGCCGCGAGTGCGTTGCCGAAGGTGTCGTCACCCGACAGCACCTGCATCGGTGCCCACGAGCCGCCGTTGGGCGTGCCGAGCATCAGGAAGCGCGCGCCCTCGCGCTTCATCAGGCGCTCGAAAGTGGCCGGGCGCACGATCTGCATCGTGCGGGTGAGCACGCCGCCCATGCTGTGCGCGACGATGCGCACCGGCTGGCCGCTGGCGCTGTGGCGGTCGAGCTCGGCGTCCACGGCGTCGGCCAGCCGGGCGGCCTCGTCCTCGAGCGGGCGGCGCCAGTCGAAGCTGAACTCCACGACCTCGTGCGTGGCCGCGAGGTGGTCCATCAGGTCGTCGTAGACCATGCCGATGGCGCCGTCGGGCTGCACGCTGTCGCTGCCGGGCTCCGGCCGGGGGACGTACGCCAGGCGGCCGAGGCCACCCACCAGACGCAGGCTGAGCCAGATGCGCTTGTCGCCGTGCTTCAGGTGGCTGCCCAGGATGCCGGGGATCACGAACACCGCGGGCCGGTCGGCAGCGGCGCTGCCGGCCGCCGAGCTGCGCCGGGCGGCGCGCAGACCGCCGCTGTCCTGCCCGGCCCACGACAACGGGCCGATGGGGCGCCAGCCGGCGGGATCGGCCTGCAGCAGGCCGTCGACGATGGCACGCACGCTGCGCTCTTGGGCGAAGTAGCCGAAGTGCGTGCTCTTGCCGCCCTGGTCGAGGAAGAAGCTCGCGCTGCCGCGCGTGGCGTCGCGCGGGGTGCCGCCGTACATGCTGCGCGTCTGCACGACGATGTCGTTGTCGGTCCAGTAGTAGGCGTCGGCCAGCAGCGTCTTGAGCCAGCTGCCGATGCTGTCGCCCTGCAGATCACCCGCCAGCACGCGCAGCTCGCCGGGGATCGGCTCCTCGGCCTCGTTGAGCCAGCGCACCAGCGGGGTGTCGGGGATCATGGCCGCCAAGCCCGGGATCTCGGCCGGGTCGGCGCGGCGGCGGGCGACTTCGCCGAGGAAGTCCACCAGCGGTGGCAGCACCGGCACGCCGGCGAGATCGAGCGTCCACTTCAGCACCGAGAGGTAGGCGTCGAGCCGCTTGCTGGCCAGCAGCGTACCGCGCGCCGGGCAGGCCACGCGCACCATGCGCTGCACGACGATGCCCTTGGCCTGCACCAGCGCGGCCAGCCGTTGCAGCTCGGCGCGCTGGCCGGCGTAGGCCGCGCCGGGGAAGAAGGCCAAGTCGGCATGAGCCAGGCGGCGGCCGGCCTGCACGTCGCCGGCCACGCGCGCCAGCACCTCGGCCACCAGGCCGCCGCGCGAGTGCGTCACGAGGTGCAGCCGTGCGCCCGCCGGCAGCGCCTCGGCCAGCGTCAGCGCGTTGGCGATGGGGCTCACGCCCAGCGTCGGGTGGTCGAGCGCGTAGACCCGGCTGCCATAACGCTCGAAAAGCTCGGACACGCGCTGCGGGTGCAGCGTCCACAGCTTGCCGAAGGTGCTGACGGTCTCGACGAAGGTGCCGTGGATGAGCACGAGGATGGGCTCGTCGCTGGCGGCCGGCACGGCAGTGATCTTGCGGCCGCTGTTCTTCAGCGGCTGCAGCGCGTCGCGTTGCAGCCGGTAGACACCGGCGTCGACCTGCCCGTCGACCTTGGCCACCACGGCGCCGGCCACGAAGTCCACCGCGTCGTCTTTCACCAGGCCGGTGACGATCTCGAAGGCCGACAGCAGCACATCGCCCAGGAAGCCGCCGCTGCGCGTGGGCGTGGCCTGCTCCAGCCCGCGCCAGCGCAGCTGCGCCGGCACCTCCACAACGCCGGGCGCCGCGCCACTGCCGCTGCGCTTGACCTGCCCCTGCTGGCCCAGCAGCAGGTCGCGCGCGGTCTCGGGGTGCAGCACCAGCGCCGGGCCGTCGGCCAGGCGCAGCACCACCACGTCCTCGCCCGGCACGGCCTGCAGGCGCTGCAGCTCGCCACCGGCGCGGCGGGCGCTCAGGCGCACGGTGTCCTTCACGGTGCCGGCAACGACATCAGACGCCACCGGCGCCCCGCTGCCCCCGCTGCGCGTGGCCGGGCGCGTGCCGGGTACGACAAAAGTGATCGGGGTGGCGCCGTGCGTGCGGGTGCTTGCCATTCGGCCTCTCCTCGTGCGGGCTTCTTGTGCAGGCAACCAGGGTGGGTGCCCGAGCCCGCGAGCATCAGGGCAAAGCAGCGCCGGATCAAGGCGCGGCGGCGCCGCGACTAGGGATCGAGCAGCTCGCGGGCGCGCTCGGCGCTGCTTTGCAGGGCGCGGATGTCGCTGGCGGTGAGCCGCCGCACCTGCACCGGGGCCACGTTGTTGAGCACGCCCAGGCGCAGCGCCGCCACGTAGCTGAGGTCGATGACGCGGCCGTCGGCAAACGGCCCGCGGTCGTTGACGCGCACGATGATCTCGCGGCCGTTGGCCGGGTTGCGCACGCGCGCGTAGCTCGGGATCGGCATCGTCTTGTGCGCCGCCGTCATCGCGAACATGTCGTAGGGCTCGCCGCTGCTCGTGGGCCGGCCGTGGAACTTGCGGCCGTACCAACTGGCGCCGCCGGTCTCGACCATCGGCCGGTCGTCGGTGAAGGGCACGTAGCGGCGGCCTAGCACCTCGTAGGGCTTGTTCGGGCCGCCCACGCGGATGGGCTCGATCCGTGGCCGCGCGTCGGGCGTGCGGTGCAGGTCGGGCGGCACCTTCAGCGGCGGACCGTCGCGCTCGTCGGGTGGGGTCGATGCGCAGCCGGCCAGCCACAGCACCCCGAAGGCCAGCAGCGTGCGCATCGTCACTTGTTGATCGTGCGGGACTGCTGAGCGTGCGTGAGCTCGATGCGCTCGCGCTTGAGCGGACGGCCGCCGGCGTCGTTGTCTTCGATGTCGATGGCCACGGGCACGCCAAGCTTGGGTGCAAAGTACACGACGCGCGTGAACAGCATCTGCACGGCCGGCTTGCCCTCGGGCGTGTCGGTGGCCTGGCCGGTGATGCGGATGGGCAGCACCTCGAACTCGCCCGCCTGCACCTCCATCACCCGCGCCGAGCCCACCTGGGCCTGGCCGCTCCAGTTGATGCGGCCCTTGCTCTTGTCGGCGCGCAGGTAGTTCTCGACGAACTGCACCGCACGCGCCTCGCCGGCCCGCGGCCTTGCCCACCACCAGGCCTCGGCCGGCTCGAAGCGCGTCTCGGCGCCGTCTTCGGACTTCATGCCCACCGGCCGGCCCTCGGGATCGAGCTGCCACAGGCCGCCGTTGGCCTGCAAGGCGCCGCTGTCGACGATCTTCTCGATGGCGATCACGTAACTGGCCAGAACCTCGTCCTTGCTCGTGTCGACCCGCTCGTAGCTCAGCACATCGCCCTCAGCGTGGCCATAGCTGTTGGCGCGGGTCTGGTAGACCGGCCGCTCGCCCTGGCCCGGCGCGCGCTCGGTGCGCCCGTCGACGGGCTTGAGCGCGGGCGACGCGGCCGACGCGGCAGCGGCCGGGGCCGCGGCCACCACCACGGGTTCGCCGGCGGCCGCCGAGGCGGCCGGTGAGACGGCTGGTAAGACGACCGCGCCGGCCGATGGCACCGGCACCGGCACCGGCACCGGCACCACCGCGGGCATTGCGGCAGGCAACACCTTAGGAACCACCGCGGCCGCAGCCGAAGGCACGAGAGCCGGCCCCGGCGCACTCGGCTTGACCGCAAAGATCACCCGCGTCGCGAGCGCGCCCAAGATCGCCGGCTGCGTGCGCCTGCCACTGGCATCGAGCACCTCCAGCCGCACCGCGCGCAAGGCCTCGTCCACGGTGATGCCGCTGAGCGTGAGCGCGTCGGTCATCGCCTTGGCCAGCCGGGTGGCGGCGCGGCTCTTCTGGTCCTTGGCGTCGGCCAGCGCGGGTTCGGCGACTGGGGCGTCCTGCAGGGCGGACGGCACATGGCCGAGCATGACCATCGTGCCCTCGGGCGTGCGCTGGCGCGTCAGGCCGGGGGGCGTCATGCGCGACAGCGGCGCGATGCGGTAGGCGCCGTCGAGCACCAGCACCCGCGGCGCATCGGCACTGCCGGCGAGCGCGTCGAGCGCCTCCTGCACTGGCACGCCGACCACGCGCAGCAGCGCCGCCGCCGCCTGCGCCTCGACGGCCTCGTTCAGCGCCGCGTCGGCCGGCACCAGCAGGTTGCGGCCGTCGACCTGCGCCATCGGCCCAGTGAGGTAGACCAGGCCCAGCCCATCGGGCGTGAGCTGGGCGCGGAACTGCTTGAAGGCGGCGCGCAGGTTGGCGCTGCTGGTGTTCTGGCGCAGCAGCACCTCAAAGCCGCCGGCGCTGAGCGCAGCGGCCACCGCCGGCGCGTCGCGCAGGGCCGAGGGCAGCACCTCGCGGCCACCCACGGTGCCGATGCCCACCACCAGCGCCAGGCGCTGGCGGCCGTCGTTCGCGGCAGGGGCCTGGGCGGCAGCCGCCCCGGGCCCAAGCACCGAGCAAAACAGGACGAGGACGAGACGCAGGATCATGGGCGGCGGTACCCGGCAAATCATCGGCAACAGGCGCGTCGGAGTGTAGCGACGACCCTACAGCCCCATGGATGGTTGTTTGGGTCGGCCCGGGACCGCGCCGCCGTGTGCGCAACGAGGCCCGCCAGGCGCTGCAGCTGTCCAAGGCCGAGCGCATGGTGCTGGAGGAAGCACCGTTCCGCAGCGATGCCGTGCTCGACGGCCTGGGTCACGTGGTGGCACACCGGGCCCGGCAGAAGGGCCTGGGACTCCGCATCAAGCCCGCCTTGGTGCTGGCCGCGGCGCACCGCGATGCGCTGATCCTGATGGACATGCAGATGCCGCGGCTGAACGCGCTCGATGCCACGGTGCGCACCCAAGCTCACCCGATAGCTGTTGTAGTTGACGCATCCCGGCCGAGGCCAGTTGGTCAGGCAGCATCAAGCTACCGCACGCGCCCGAATCTCCTGCAGCACATTGACCAGCTTCGACACCCTCGCTGGTGGGAAGATACCCAGCGGCCCCTGTGAACTGATGTCCGTGAACGGCGACTGAAACAGCCGATCGGCTTCCATCACCCCGTTCAAAGTCAGTTCCTGCACCACGAGTTCGATGAACTCGATCTGGTCCGGCGTCGCCGGCGATCCCTTCAAGAACTCACTGAACGCATGCATCGCGGCCTCTCGATCCAGGCCGACCAGCGAACGGATGAACAGGCCCAGGCCTTGGCTCTTCTCCTTGGCCTCATCGATCAGGGCCTTGGTGCCACCGGCCTCAACCAGCATCCGTTCCAGTTCGACCAGATCAGCGGCAGTCAAGGGCTGGTTGCGCCGCAGGCGTTGCAGTGACAGGTGCGACTCATGCTCCTTCAGAAACTGCCCCTCCATGAGGTTGGAGATGCCGCCGGTCCAGAAGGCGTTCCAGATGGCATCGACTTGGCTGCGAAGTTCGCCGGTGAGCATGCGGGGTTCTCGATTTCGAAAGTGAGTTCAGGTGTTCACGACGACGGGGACGGCCGCCTGCGCTGCCACCTGTTGGGCGATGGGGGTGTAGAGGTCCACGTCGGTCTCCGGCGTACGGATGGAGACGATGAGGCTGTAGCGGGCGGGAAGGTCGTAGCGCTCCTGGGCGGGGCGGGTGCGCCACCAGCCCTTAGCTGGGTAGACGGCGATGAAGCCACGGTTGGCCAATTCGGCTGCGGTGCCGCGCCAGATGTCTTGGTGCAGCGAACCACAGTGGCGCTGTCGATCACCCAGAACCCAGTTCGGGTCTTTGGGGTCCGTCGGGTCGCCATCGTCTTCGCGTTCGGCAGCGGCGTTGATACGAGCGACGAAGTCGTCGGTCGTTGCGTCGAGCGGCCGTTGAACATCAAAGCGCAAGCGGTGCGACGGGTAGTGGAATTTCGAGGCCGTTCCCCGCGCCGAGAGATTGGGCTCGATGAAGTAAGACAGGGTCACCCACAGTTCGACCTTCGTGGCCGGCGGCAGCGCCAGCAACTCCTGCTGCGGCCAAGGCAGCGAATGGAGGTTCATGTCGCGGCTGCTGACGCCCTTGCCTGTGATCTTCTCGAACGGCCGCAGCATGTCCTCGACCACCAGGGTCAGCGAGTTGCCGGGGCTCCACAACGCCCGTTCAAGGCTTGGCGCTCCCCAGCCGCAATGTCGGATCATGCGCACGTGGTCAGCCTTGCTCGCATTGCCGTGACCTGGCAAGTACGCGGAGCGCATGGCCGGCGTCCACTCAGCAGAGTGCACGATCAGCGCCCGAATCGTCTCGGGGCGCAAAGCAGGGTAGGACGCCATCAGCTGCGCCGCCATCCGGGCGCCCAGTGCCGACGCTGCGCTCGTGGCATTCGTCGTCGTGAACAGGCGCTCCAGCGGGAGGTTGTTCGTGGTCAGCAGGTGCAGGCTTGGGATGCCGACGGCGCCACGTACGTCCTTTGCCGCGTTGCCGCCTTCGAACACCACGTCGGGCTTCAAGGGCCACGCGGGCTCCCAGGTCGCCGACGTGCTTGTGTAGGGGCTGAGACCGCCCTCTGGCGCTACCGGCAAAGAGGCTTGGGCGTTGGCCTCAGTGATGTTCACCTTGTTCGTGAACGCGCCGACGGTCAGCGCGTTCCAGGCCTGCCCGGGGTCGCGAACGCCGTTGGTGCTCAGGCTTGCGGGGTAGGTGTTCCAGGCCTGGGCGTCTTCCGTGTTGCCCGCGCACAGCACGAACAGGCGTGGAAACTGCCCATCACCGTCGTAGTCGCTCGCCAGTCGATCGACCGTGGCTGACCAGGCGGAGGGGCGCCCACGGTCTCGATCGTCGCTTGATGTCACCGCCGACGTGAAGACGCGAGGTCGAGTCGGTGCGCTGATCTCGGGGCGGCCGACTGCCTCGGCGAAGAGGTATCCATGCTGCCGGGATTCACCGGCATTTGCGCCTCGCTCCGGCGTGAGCTTCACCGACTCCAGCCGATGGGTACCAACGATCGGACCGTCTGATTCGAGGACATCGGCCAGATCGCCCAGCGAAACCAGACCAGCAAGGCCGGTGCCATGGTTCGCGGTGTCGTCGACGCCCCATGCTGGCTCGACGGTGTGAAGGTCAGCGGTCGCCATGAAGGGCGACAGAAGCGGATGGCCCCGGTTGACGCCCGTGTCGAGCAGGCAAACCCGGGGCGTTGAGTCGTCTTCAGGCGGGGCTGTCAATCGACCAAGGGCTTCCTCGGCCCATTGCTGCTGCACCTCCGGCGCCATTCCGTCGAAGAAGGCGGCAGTCTCCTTGGCGCGGCGCAACTCGGCCACGCAGTTCAGCGTCATGACCGAAGTCGAGAACTGTTGTTCGGAGCCGAACATCAGCACGACGGTGCGCTCTGGGAAACTGATGTGGTTCTCGCTGACCTGGCACTGTGCCAGTGCGGTCAGTTTCCGGAAGTCCGCAAGCACTGCTTGGCGGTCGCCGCGCACCGGCAGCCAGACTTCCCACCAGATGGCTTCGGCCGGGTCTTGCGGCAGCAGCGCCGCGTCGTCGGTCCACAGGGCACGAACCTCGGCGCGGCGGATCGCCGAGATCGTGTTCAACAACGCCCGGTGATCGAGCGCATCGCCTCTGACGTTCTTGCGCTCGGCGAGATAGTCCTCGACATACTTCTCAAAGTGAGCCAGCTTGCCGTCTGGGACAAAGACATTGGCGTAGGTCGTGTCGCCCTCGACACGCACGCTCAGCACTTCGATCTTCTTCTGCGCGTCCTTGCCAACTTCGTAGCCCAGGCTATCAAAGGCCAGTGCCACGTCGGGTTGCCCGACAAACTGAACCTGCAAGCCGAGCCCACTTTCCAGCCCTTGCGCGCTCTGGGCGGCCACCGCCTGCTGAGCGATGGGCCGCAGGGCGAGCAACTGGGCCTTGAGGGCATTGCCATGCTGAGCGCGGTCAAGTACCGGAACAGCAGCGTTCGCCCCCCCGCCAGACGACGGCGCCGTGAACGCCTGGGCGGTTGATGTTTTCGCTAGAACGAGATGCGGGCGTCTATCGAGTGGTTGATCCGGCATGGTTGGACGTGTGCTTTGCGTTCTGTGCCAGTCGCGCACTGATCAGGCGGCGTTCCCCTAACGCTCGCTCCAGCTCGGCTGGTTGCACTTTCGTCTGGTCATGCAGGATGGCGTCCTTGATTGACGCATCGACCGCGCGACAAATCTCAGCGTGGCTCAGGCCCTCGGCCTGCCCCAGCAGCGCTTCCTTTCGGAAGGGCTTGGGCGCGAAGTGGCCCAGACGCGATCGAATGAGATCGGCCGCTTGAATTGGTGACGGCAGGTGGTACTCCACCACATCGTCGAAGCGGCGGAACAAAGCGTAGTCCAGTGTTTCCGCGTGGTTGGTCGCAGCGATGATCAAGCTGTTCGACGTGTCCTGCTCGATCATCTGCAGGAAGCTGTTCAAGACTCGGCGAATCTCGCCCACATCGTTTGCCATTCCGCGCTGCGTACCGATGGCGTCAAACTCATCGAAGAAATAGACGCCACGGATATCGGTCACAGCGTCAAAAACCTGCCGCAGTTTGGAAGCCGTTTCGCCCATGAACTTCGTGATCAACGAATCGAGGCGAACCAGGAAAAGAGGGATGCCCAGCTCTCCAGCCAAGGCGGCGGCGGTCATGGTCTTGCCGGTGCCCGGCGGGCCAACGAGCAAGAGCCTTCGGCGCGGCGCCAGGCCATGCTCCTTGATGCGGGCCAGCTGGCGCTGCTCGTTGATGACGCGTTGGAGCTGAGTCGAAGCCAACTCGTCCAACACCATGTCGCCCAGCCGGTTGGCAGGGTGCGACACCGTCAACAGGCTGGCCAGCTCACCACGTGGCTTGGCGGCACTACCAATGGCGACCAGTTTCCCAGAAGCGTCCTGGCCGACACGAGCCTTGGCCGCGTCGATCATGCCGCGCAGTTCCTCGGCCAGCTTGCCGTGCCCCAGCTTCGCTTCGTGCGCAGCCACCTGCATCGCGACAGACAAGAAGTGGCCATCGTCGCGACTGATGTGCGACTTGATGAGGGCCTTGAGCTGTTCGGAGCTAGCCACGTGGATGCCAGGGGTCGATGCGTTTGAAGTGCGGAGCCATTGTGACCGGCGAGTTCACGCGAAGCCCAGAGGGTCGTCCCGAAAGCCGCTCGATTCGGAGGTGCTCCAGCGCTGTGTGCCGGATGGCGATCAGGTCGGGTCTGGGGGAGTCGTGGTCAATCGCCTCGCTGGTGGTGACGCGGCCGTAACCTCGCCGCTAGAAGCTCTTCTGCGACATGCCGCTCCAGGCGCCGAGCCCCCGAACGGAGGGCTCGCTCCGGGAATCCGGAGCAGGTGTTTGGTGGCGCAGTTTCCGGAGAGGAATCAGCTGGCAGCAAAGCCGCGAGACGCCCGACTCGACAAACGGTTCAAACCGGAGACGGCCTGAGCAGTGGTGCGACCGGCAGGGATCGAACCTGCAACGCAGCCTTCGGAGGGCTGAATGATATCCATTTCACCACGGTCGCCGCGCGGTCAAGCAGTCGATTCTAGCCCGCGCGGCCACGGTGAAAGTGCGGCCCGTGGCGGGCGTCAGCTGCCTGCAGGCTCGGCTCCTATAATCCTCGGGTTTTGTCCGCCGCACTCTCTGTGGCGGCCCACCACGCGGCCTCGGTCGCGCAGCACCTTCGAGCGATCCCACGATGAGCGACCACAGTCCTGCGACCGAAGAGCCCCACGAGGGTCCGATCCGCACGCCCAAGCAACTGGTCGCGACCGTCGTCGCGTCGTTTGTCGTGCCGGTGGTCGTGATCATCCTGCTCGTCAACTATGTCGACTTCGGCGCCAAGCCGGCGGCCGGCTCCGATGCGCTCGGCGCCGAGGCCGTGGCGCAGCGCCTGCAGCGCGTGGGCAAGATCGAGATCCGCGACGCCTCCGCCCCCGCTGTGCTGCGCACCGGTGAACAGGTCTACCAGGCCGCCTGCACGGTGTGCCACGCCGCCGGCGCCGCCGGCGCGCCCAAGACCGGCGACGCCGCGGCCTGGGCGCCGCGCCTGAAGACGGGCTACGAGGCGCTGCTGAACTTGGCGCTCAAGGGCAAGGGCGCGATGGCCGCGCAAGGTGGCGGCGAGTACAGCGATGTCGAAGTCGCCCGCGCCGTGGTCTACCTGGCCAACAAGGCGGGTGGCAGCCTGGCGGAACCGGCCGTGCCGGCGCCGGCCGCCGCGGCCTCGAAGTAAGCCGCTCGGCAGGCTGTTCAGGCCTGCGGCAGCAAGCGGTAGCCGAAGCGCGCAGGCATCTGCGCAAACGGCATCTCGACGGGCGCCCAGGCGCCCGTTGTGCTTTCTTCGACGGCCTGCGCGGCCCGTTCGATGTCCATCGTGTGCACGAGGCCGAAGCCGAGCGCGGTGTCGGCGAAGAGCCGGCCCTGCTCGTCGAGATAGCTCTGGCGCAACGCGCCCGCGGCCTGCCCGGTGTGCGCCACCAGCGCGTGGCCGGGCCCGGGCTGCACGCGCCACACGTAGGGCGCCGCCTCGAGCTGCACATACACGCGCTGCGGCCCGTTCTGGAAGAACCACGCGCCGTGCTCGTCGGCCGCGTAGTTGCGGTGGATGAACTCGCGCAGCTTGTCATGGTCGATGCGGCTGCCCTTCACGGCCGGGAACGGCCCCGCCTGCTGCACACGGTCGTCGCGCATGAAGTACTGGCCGCGCGCGTCGAGCGCCAGCCAGCCGTGGCAGTGCGGCACGTTCGGCCACTTCTTCAGCGCGGCCTTGACGATGTCGTCCATGGCTTGCTCCGGGGTCTCAGGCTCTCAGGCGTGGTCGGCCAGCCAGCCGGCCACAGCGCTGGGCATCTGCTGCACGCGGCCCGGAAACCCGCCGTGCGGAAAGCCGACGTGGCCGCCGCCCGCCGGCCGCCACAGCGTGACCTTCGGCCCCACCTGGTGGGCCTGCGGCAGCTCGTGCGCGGGCACAAAGGGGTCGTTGCCGGCATTGAGCACCAGCGCCGGGATGCGCAGCCGCGCCAGGTGCGGCGCGGCGGATGCGCGCTGCCAGTAGTCGTCGGTGCCCTTGAAGCCGTGCAGCGGCGCGGTGAAGGCGTCGTCGAAGGCGTAGATGGTGCGGGCGGCGGCCACGCGCTCGCGGTCGAACAGGCCCGGGTGCTGCTGCCACTTGCGCAGCGCCTTGGGCACCATCGTCGACAGGAACATGCGCGCGTAGACGCGCCGGTTGAAGCCGCGGTCGATGGCGCGGCCGGCCGAGGCCAGGTCGATGGGCGAGCACACCGAGGCCACCGCGGCGGCCGTGGCCGCGGCGCTGTCGCCGGCCTCCTGCGCCCAGCGCAGCAGCGCGTTGCCCCCGAGCGAGATGCCCACGGCCAGCAGCGGCTGCGGGTTCATCGCGCGCAGCCGGGTGAGGATCCAGCCGATCTCCTCGTAATCGCCCGAGTGATACGCCCGCGGCGCGTGGTTGAGCTCGCCGCTGCAGCCGCGGAAGTGCGGCACGCTGTAGGCCCAGCCGCGTGCGCGCGCCACGGCGGCAAAGGCCTGCGCGTACTGGCTGGCGCTGCTGCCCTCCAGGCCGTGGAACAGCACCAGCCGGCGCGGCGCCTGCACTGCCACCTGGCCGGAGGCATCGGCGAGGTGATCGACGTCGACGAAGTCGCCGTCGGGCGTGGCCCAGCGCTCACGCACGAAGCGCGGCGGCTCGCCGTCGAAGCGCCGTGCATGCAGGGCGGCCCAGATCGTCTGTGCGTTGCCGCCGGGCAGCCAGGGCGGCGGCTGGTAGTCGAAGCGGTGCGGCTGCAAGGGCTCAGTGCAGCGTGTTCGGGCCTTCCGCGCTGGCCATCACGGGCGCGTGCGGCTCCTGCGGTTCGGCGGGGCTGGCGTGGTGGGCCGCCAGGCGCCAGCCCTGGGCCGTCTTCACGTACACGTTGGTGGCCACGACCCAGCCGACCTGCCGGCCCTCGGCCGTGATCACCTCGATGCGCTCGGCCAGGTGGTGCAGCGCAGCGCTGATCTGTTGCAGCCGGTGCACCTGCTGCGGCACCACCGGGATGCCGCCGTTGGCGAAGATGGCCGCAAAGCTGGCGCGGATGGCCGCAGGCCCCACGAGCCGGCCGCCGCCACCAGGGTGCACGCAGACGACTTCGTCGTCGTCGGCCCACAGCGCCATCAACGCGTCGATATCGCCTTTCTGCAGCGCTTCGTAGAACGCGGCCTCGACGTCGTCGGGGCTCGAGAACAGCGAAGCCAGGGCGACAGCGGGCGGGCGCGGCATGGCGCGTTCAGCGGAAGACCACGCACTTGCGGCCGTTGACGAGCAAGCGGTGCTCGAGATGCCAGCGCACGGCGCGCGCCAGCACCATGCACTCGATGTCGCGGCCGGCGGCCGTGAAGTCCTCGGCCGACATCGAGTGGTCCACGCGCTGCAGGTCCTGCTCGATGATCGGGCCCTCGTCGAGGTCGGCCGTCACGTAGTGCGCGGTGGCACCGATGAGCTTGACGCCGCGCGCATGGGCCTGGAAGTACGGCCGCGCGCCCTTGAAGCTGGGCAAGAAGCTGTGGTGAATGTTGATGGCGCGGCCGGCCATCGCCGTGCACAGCTCGGGGCTCAGGATCTGCATGTAGCGCGCGAGCACCACCAGGTCGATCTTCTCGCGCTCGACCAGTGCCTCGACCTCGCGCTCCTGCGCGCGCTTCGCTTCGATGCCACTGCCGGCCTTCAGCGGGAGGTAGTGGAACGGGATGCCGTAGCTCTCGGCCAGCGAGCGGTAGGTGTCGTGGTTGCTCACGATGGCCGGGATGTCGGCCGCCAACGAGCCGCTCTTCCAGCGGAACAGCAGGTCGTTCAGGCAGTGGCCGTGCTGGCTCACCATCAGCAGCACGCGCGGCCGTGTCGCCAGGGCGTGGAAGTGCGCCGTCATGCCGAACTGCTGCACCGTGTGCGCGAACAGGCCCTGCAGCGTGGCCACCTGCGCCAGCTGCGGCGGCGCCTGGAAGTGCACGCGCATGAAGAACAGGCCGGTGGCGTCGTCGCCTTCGAGATCGCCGAACTGCTGCGAGTCGATGATGTTGCAGCCGGCCTGGTAAAGCAGGCCGGAAATCGCATGCACGATGCCCTTGGCGTCGGGGCAGGTCATCGTCAGCACGAACTGGTGAGCCTGGGTCATGAAGGGGATTGTAGGGAGACCCCCCCTCGTCACGGCGGTGGCAGCACGGGCCGCCGGGCGGCCCGGCTGTGGCATCCTGCTGGCTTCGCCCGCCCTGCGGGCTGCGCGCCGAGCCGGGGTTCTCGATGAACAGCATGGACGTGGAAGTGGTCCGCACCGCGATGGACTGGATGAACCGGGGCCATCGCGTCGTGCTCGGCACGGTGGTGCGCACCTGGGGCTCGAGCCCGCGGCCGCCAGGCAGCCTGATGATCATCCGCGACGACGGCCAGGTGGCCGGCTCCGTCTCGGGCGGCTGCATCGAGGACGACCTCATCGACCGCGTCAAGCGCGGTGAACTGGCGCTGCGCCTGCCGCAGGCCACGACCTACGGCGCCAGCGCCGAAGAAGCGCAGCGCTTCGGCCTGCCCTGCGGCGGCTCGGTGCAGATCGTGCTGGAGCCGCTGACCGCCGGCAGCCGGCTGCGCGAGCTGCTCGCGGCCATCGAAGAACACCGCGTCGTGCGCCGCCGGCTCGAGCTGGCCACAGGCCTGGTGACGCTGGCGCCCAACACCGAGGGCGACGAGGTGCTGTTCGACGGCGCGACGCTGCAGACGGTGCACGGGCCGCGGCTGCGCCTGCTGGTCATTGGCGGCGGCCAGCTCAGCCGTTACCTCGCGGCGCTGGCGGTCATGCTGGACTACCGCGTCACCATCTGCGACCCGCGCGACGAATACCACGAGGGCTGGGCCGCGATGGAAGGCGTGACGCTGTCGCGCCAGATGCCCGACGACCTGGTCATCGCGATGAACCTCGACGCCATGAGCGCCGTCGTGGCCGTGACCCACGACCCCAAGCTCGACGACCTGGCGCTGATGGAGGCGCTCAAGACGCCGGCCTTCTATGTGGGCGCCTTGGGCTCGCGGCGCAACAACGACAACCGGCGCCTTCGGCTGCTCGACTTCGACGTCAGCCAGGATGAAGTCGCGCGCCTGCGCGGGCCGGTGGGCCTGCGCCTGGGCGGCCTGACGCCGCCGGAGATCGCGATGAGCATCGTGGCCGAGATGACGGCCGTGCGCCGCGGTGTCGACCTTGCCGGGCCGCTGACCGACTGGTCGGGCTCGAGCACCGAATGCCTGGTCAGCACCGGAGCGCCCGCGCCTTGATCCCGCCCGAACCCGCTTCCACCAGCTTCGCCCCACCCGTGGACGAAGGCGAGCGCACGATGATCCGCGCGCCGCGCAGCCGCATCACGGTGGCGGCGCCGCGCGAAGGCTGGGTGCACTACCTCGTCTACACCGGTGAATCCGGCGACGTGCAGCGCTATCGGCTGCGGCCCAACGAGCCGGTGCGCATCGGCCGCCGCGCGCCGGCCGAGCTGGTGTTCAAGGACGCCGAGGTCTCGGGCCTGCACTGCGAGCTGGTGCTGCGCGCCGATGAGCTGCTGGTCAGCGACCGCGGCAGCACCAACGGCACCTTCGTCGACGGCAAACGCGTCTACGCCCACGAGCCAGTGCCGCACGGCGGCGTGCTGCAGGTGGGCAAGCAGATCCTCAAGCACGAGTTCCGCGACGAGCACGAGCTGGTGCAGAGCCAGGAGCTCGACCGCGACCTGGCGCGCGCCAGCCACTACGTGCAGAGCCTGCTGCCACAGCCGCTGACGCGCGGCCCGGTGCAGGTGCAGTGGCACTACCAGCCCTCGGCCCGCGTGGGCGGCGACGCCTTCGGCTACCACCACCTCGACGAGCACCACCTGGTGCTGTACCTGGCCGACGTTTCGGGCCACGGCGTCGGCGCGGCCATGCACGGCGTGGCCGTGTTCAACGCGCTACGCCAGCAGAGCCTGGTGGGCGTGGATTTCGCCAATCCGTCGCAGGTGCTGGCCAAGCTGAACGAGCAGTTCCCGATGGACAGCCATGGCGGCATGTTCTTCACCATCTGGTACGGCGTGCTCGACCTGCGCACGCTGGTGATCGACTTCGCCGCCGCCGGCCAGCACCCGGCCTACGTGTCGCGGCCGGGTCAGCCGGCGCTGCTGCCGCTGGTGACGCGCAACCTCGTCATCGGCGCCATGCCGGGCATGCAGTTCACGGCCTCGCGGGCGCAGCTGGTGCGGGGCGACCGCCTCTACCTGTTCAGCGACGGTGTGTTCGAGATCGTCACGCGCGACGGCCGCGCCTGGCAGATTGACGACTTCCTGCCGATGATGGGCCAGCCGCACAAACCCGCCACCCAGGGCTCAGCCTCCGAAGCCGAGCATCTCTACCGCGTGGTGAGGGGGCTTGCGCGTCCGGGCCCGCTCGACGATGATTTTTCAATGGTGGTCGCGCAGATCGTCTAGCACGCGCGGTAGCACCCCCGACACACCAAGAACACCCGAGGATCACCGATGGACATGTCCGTGGAGGAGCTCGCCGGCGGCGCACTCTGTGTCGCGTTGCAGGGGCGGCTGGACACGGTGGGCGTCGACCAGGTCGAGGCGAAGTTCACGGACGTCGTGCTCGGCACCGACCGCGACGCCGCCATCGACCTGGGTGCCGTGAGCTTTTTGGCCTCGATGGGCGTGCGTCTGATCATCGCCACGGCGCGGGCACAAAAGGCGCGCGGCCGGCTGCTCGTGCTGTTCGGCGCCAAGGCGCAGGTGCAGAGCACGCTGCAGATGGTGGCGCTGGACCAGATCATCCCGGTGCTGCCCGACCGGGACCAGGCCACCGCGCGCCTGGCCGGCTGAAGCACCGCGCAACAAGGGCCCCGATGACGAGCACCGCCCCGCCTTCGCTGCTGATTCCCATGACGGCAGATATCGGCGGCCTCGAGATCGCCCGGCTGCAGGCCCGTCAGTTCCTCGAGAACAACCACGTCGACGAGCACACGGTGGCGGGTGTCGAGCTGATCATCGAAG
>JBIJAP010000247.1:0-5587 GCA_044345715.1 Rubrivivax sp. | reverse complement strand
GCCGTTCCATCCGATGGTGCCGTCGAAGTCGACGTCGATTCGGATGATTTCCGGCGGCTTCGGCGGCGGCGCCGCGTTGTTCGGCACCGGCATGTTCATCTTCACCGCGTGCGTCTGGATCGGGATGGTGATGATGAACATGATCAGCAGCACCAACATCACGTCGATCAGCGGCGTGGTGTTGATGTCGACCATCACGTCGGAGTTGTCGTCGCTGTTGCCGACGCTCATGCCCATGACTTGCTCCTTGAAAGGTGTGCGTTCGCGCGCGGCTTCAGCCGCCCGCGGCCGGTGGTTCGGTGATGAAGCCCACCTTGAAGATGCCCGCGCGCTGGCAGGCCACCACCACGCGGCCCACGGACTCGTAGCGCACTTCGAGGTCGCCGCGGATGTGAACCTCGGGCTGCGGCTCCTTGATCGACTCGACCTTAAGCCGTGCCACCAGAGTCTCGATATCGGGCACCCGCTCGACACCCCAGAAGATCTCACCCTCGCGGTTGACCGCGATGGTGATGTTTTCGGGCTTGGTCATCAGCGGGATGTTCTGTTCCTTCGGAAGATCGAGCTTGACGGTCTGCGTGATCACGGGAACCGTGATCAGGAAGATGATCAGCAACACCAGCATCACGTCCACCAGGGGCGTGGTGTTGATGGTGTTGTTGAGCGCTTCCTCGCCGTCTTCGCTGCCGGAACCTACCTGCATGGCCATGGCGTTACCTCGGTGCCGCTGAGTCGGTTGGGAGCAGGCCGGGCGTCAACGCTTGCCCGACAGCAGCACGTTCTGCAGATCGCCGGCGAAGGCCAGCGTCTCTTCGAGCACGGCCTTGTTGCGGCGGACGAGCCAGTTGTAGCCCATCACCGCGGGCACGGCGACGGCCAGGCCGACTGCCGTGAGGATGAGCGCGGCGCCCACGGGGCCGGCCACCTTGTCGATCGAGGCCTGACCCGACAAGCCGATCTTCACCAGCGCGTCGTAGATGCCCCAGGTGGTGCCGAACAGACCCACGAACGGTGCCGTGGAGCCCACGGTGGCCAGCACGGCCATGCCGTCTGACAGGCGGCTGCGCACGTTGTTGACGGCGCGCTCGATCGACATGCCGATCCAGGTGTTCTTGTCCACCGAGTCGGCCATCGTGCCGCCGTGGTGGTCGGCTGCCTTGATGCCCTGCTCGGCGATGTAACGCGAGGCGCTGCCCGCTTCGAGGGCCTCGACACCGGCCTTCACGGAACTGGCCTTCCAGAAGTCTTCCGTCGCCTTCTTCGCGCTCTTGAGCATCGAGCGCGTCTCGGCGACCTTCACGAAGGTCACGTACCAGCTCCACACCGACATGATGATCAGGATGACCAGCGTCGCGCGCTTGACGGGGTCGCCCGCCGCCCACATGGCCTTCAGACCGAACGGGTTGTCGACGGCGGCCTGCTCGACCTTGTTCATCTCGACCGGTGCGGCAGCCGGTGCGGGCGCTGCGGCGGGTGCCGATGCAGCCGGCGCCTGCGCGAGCGCCAGCGACGGCATGCCGACGGCCAGCACGAACCCTGCCAGCAACGTGGCCAGCGACTTGGCGGCCCAGGTACGGGCGGCAGTGAAACGATTCATCAACATGTGCACTCCAGGAGGATCGGGCTGGCGCGCATTGAGCTTGTGCGCCGTCAGGAAAGATGGGTTTGCGGAGCAGGCCGCGGTCAGTCGAGCTTCCAAACGTAGTCGACCGTGAACGTGCCGCCCATCGGGCGCCCGTTCTCGTCTGTTCCGGCGCGGAAACTGCAATCGCTGAGTTTGGAGACGGCTACACGGTCTAGCTGCTTGTGCTCGCGTGTCGGACCGGCTGATCGGGTGACTTCTGGGGTACCCGACAGCTTTCCGTCAGCACCCACCACAAAACGCACCTGTGTCGTTCCGGTGGTCTCGCTGTTACGGGCAGCACGTGGGTAGTCATCACTGGTCGGCGCGCAGGCCTGCACGTTGGCGATGGCAGGTCTTGCAGCCATGCGGGGCGGCGCAGGCGGCGCAGGCGGGGCGGCCGGTGCCGGCGGGGCGATCGTCACCGGCGCCGGCGGCGGCGCCTCGCGGGTGACCGTGATCGCCGGCGCCGGCGTCGGCGGCGGGTTCACGTTGACTTCCGGCGGCGGCACGAACGATGGCGGCGGCGGCGCGAACTTCGGCGGCGGCGGCAGGTTCTCCGGCGGCGGCGGCGGCGGCGGCTTGTCTTCTTCGATGATCTTGGTTTCGATCGGCGCCTTGATGACCTCGACCATGCGCTGCGCCAACCCGGTCACCAGGGCCCAACCCAGGATCAGATGCAAGACCAGCACGATCCCGATGCCCACCGCATGGCGGCCCGGGTTGCGTTGTTGTTGGGCGAAATCCACTCAATCCTCCAGCTTGCTCCTGCACCCTTTGGATGCGGGGCAGCGCGACTTCACTGCATCAGCCTTGTGGGCTTGCCGCGGACCGAAGCGTCCGAGGCGCGCGACTATATCCCGAAGGATTTGTGCCCATTCTCGGGGCATCACCCTAAGCACGGGGCGTTGAGACCCCGCTGTTGCACGTACCGCGTTCGTTCCTCGCGACGCCCGAAACACTTTGCGCGACAAGACGCGTGCAAGGCGCGCGCCAGCGTCGGCGCGACGGCCCTCAGGCGTGCAGGCGGCGTGCGTGCACCAACACGGCCTCGGTTGCACCGACCAGGCCCGCGGCATCGTCGCACGCGTGGGCCTGGCGCGAAGAAATCGAGCGTAACCAGGTCAGCTGGTGCTTGGCCAGTTGGCGGGTGGCGATGATCGATTCTTCGCGCACGGCGGCCGTGTCGCCTCGTTCGAGGCGGCCGTCCTCCAGCCCTTGCCAGACCTGGCGGTAGCCGACGCAGCGCAGGGCCGGCAAGGTGGCGTCGAGGTCGCCGCGGGCGCGCAGCCGGCGCACCTCGTCGACGAATCCGGCAGCGAACATCTGGTCCAGCCGCTGTGCGATGCGCCCGTGCAGCCAGGCCCGGGCCGTGGGTTCGAGCGCGACCACGGGCCATGCCGCGTCGGCGTCGGCCGGGGCCGGCCGGGCGTCGGCATGCCAGTGCGACAAGGGCCGCCCGCTGACGCGAAACACTTCGAGCGCGCGCTGGATACGCTGGGCGTCGAGCGGGGCCAGTCGCGCGGCCGTGACGGGATCGAACCGCGCCAGCTCGGCGTGCAGCGCCGGCCAGCCGAGCGCCGCAGCCTCGGCGTCGAGCGCGGCGCGCGCGGCGGCGTCGGCCGGCGGCATCGGGTGCAGGCCGTCGCGCAGCGCCTTCACGTAGAGCATCGTGCCGCCCACCAGCAGCGGCAGGCGGCCGCGGGCGCGGATCTCGGAGGCCAGGCGCTGCGCGTCGTCGGCGAAGCGAGCTGCCGAGTAGCGCTCGGTCGGTTGGAGGATGTCGATCAGGTGGTGCGGCACCGCCGCGCGCTCGGCCACGGTGGGCTTGGCGGTGCCGATGTCCATGCCGCGGTAGACCAGTGCCGAGTCGACGCTGATTACTTCCAGCGGCCAGCGTTCGGCGAGCGCCAGCGCCAGCGCGCTCTTGCCGCTGGCCGTGGGGCCGGCGAGCACGACGCCCTGCAGCGCGCCCGTCATGCCAGCGCGCGGCGCACCAGCGTCCAGGCGATGGTGCTGGTGGCCAGCGCCCAGAAGCCCAGGCCCCACATCAGCGGCGCCACGCTGCCGTCGAGCGCCACCCCGAGCCAGCGCCCCACGCCGAAGGCCACCAGCGCGAGCACGAAGCCGGCCAGCGCGCTGGCGGCGCCGGCCTGCGCTGGGAACGGCGCCACGACACCGGCCTGCCCACAGGGCTGATGCAGGCCGTGGCCGAACAGGTACAGGCACTGCGGCACCAGCACCGCCGCCCAGTGCGAGACGCCGGCCAGCACCAGCACCACGCCCAAGGCGCCGCCAGCCAGCGTGAAGATGCCGCCGCGGGCCACCGCGCCGGCGAGCCCGAAGCGCGGAATCCAGCGCCGGCAGACCAGCGTGCCGGCGATGTACGCCAGCGAGCCCGCCGCCATCGCGAAGCCATACGCTGCGGGGCTGAGGCCGAGCACGTCGATGTAGACGAACGACGAGCCGGCGAGCAGCGTGAACAGGCCGCCGTAGGCGCAGGCCACCAGCAAGGCCCAGGCGCCGAACACCGGGTGGCGCGCGATCGTCACCCAGGTGGGCAGCAGCACGCACCATTGCAGCGCCTGCGGGTTGGGGCGGGCCAGCGTCTCGGGCAGCTTCAGCGCCACCCAGGCCAGCGTCGCCAGCCCGATGACCGCCACCAGCGCCAGCGCCCCGCGCCAGCCCACCGCGTTGGCCATCACGCCGCCCAGCAGCGGGCTGGCCAGCGCGATGACGCCCAGGCCAGTGAGGGCCAGCGACATGACCTGCGCCCCTTGCACCGGCTCGTACAGGTCGCGCACGATGGCGCGTGCACACACCACCGCCGCCGCCATGGCCGCCCCCTGCAGCGCGCGCCACACCACCAGCGCCTCGATGCTGCCGGCCAGCACGCAGCCGGCGCTGGCCAGCGCGTAGAGCGCCAGGCCGAGCAGCAGCACCGGGCGCCGGCCCAGGCGGTCGGCCAGCGGGCCCCAGAAGAGCTGGGCCACCCCGAAGGCCAGGATCAGCGCCGACATCGTGAGCTGCGCCTGCGCCATGCCGGCGCCGAGCTCGCGCGTGAGCAGCGGGAAAGCCGGCAGGTACATGTCGGTCGTCACCGGCTGCAGGCCCATCAACAGGGCCAGCGTCACGGCCGCCAGCCGCAGCGACACGGCGGGGCGGGCAGGGCCGATGCCGGCGGGCGAGACGACACTCATCCGGTCGAGGTTATCAGGCGGGTGCGGCGCTTCGTCGTTGCCAGGCGACGCTCCATCGCATAGCGGGTGGCAGCCCGGGCGGGCAGCGGGCACGATGGCAGGGTCGACTTCCTTGAGCCCGCCCATGCATCCCGTTCGATCGTTCCGTGCCGTGCTGACGCCGCTGCTGGCCTGCGCCACCCTGGGCGCCGGCGCCCAGACACTGGCCGACCCCGCGCTCGAGGCCCTGTATGTGGCCGAGCGCTCGGCAGAACTGCAGCGCGTGGCGCAGCAGCGCCTGGCTTCGCAAGCCGACGATGCACAGGCCGTGCTGGCCCTGGCCCTGGCGGCGCTGGAGCGCAACGACGCAGCGTTGCGCCGCGACGCGCTCGACAAGGCCCGCGGCTGCGCCGAGCGCCAGCCCAAGGCCCAGCCCTGCCACTACGCGCACGGCGTGCTGCTCGGCGTGCACGCCATGAGCGAAGGCCTGTTCGCGGCGGCGCGCAGCGCCGGCACGGTGCGCGAGGCGCTGGCCACGGCGCACGCGCTTGAGCCGGCTTGGTACCCGGGACGCAGCGCGCTCGTCGAGTTCTACGCCCTGGCGCCCGGCATGATGGGTGGCAGCCTCGACAAGGCCGGCGAGTTTGCGCGCAGCGCCCCGCGGCCGGAGCAGGCGGCCGCCTTGCAAGCCCGCGTGATGCTGGGCAGCAAGAACGCCGCCGAGGCGCTGCCCCGCCTGCTGGCTTTGCTGCCGGTGGCCGAGTCGGCGCTGCGGGCCGACGTGCTG
>JBIJAP010000246.1:0-5593 GCA_044345715.1 Rubrivivax sp. | reverse complement strand
TTCACGTTCTGCTGGTAGAGCGTGTGCAGCATCGCGTGGCCGGTGCGGTCGGCCGCGGCGCAAGCGCGCTGCACCGGCTTCTCGCCGTAGTTGGCGGTGTGGCCGCCGAAGGGGCGCTGGTAGATGGTGCCGTCGGGGTTGCGGTCGAACGGCATGCCCATGTGCTCGAGCTCGTAGACCACGCGGCCGGCCTCGCGGCACATGAACTCGATGGCGTCCTGGTCGCCGAGCCAGTCGGAGCCCTTGACGGTGTCGTAGAAGTGGTAGTGCCAGTTGTCCTCGGCCATGTTGCCGAGCGAGGCGCCGATGCCGCCCTGCGCCGCCACGGTGTGGCTGCGCGTCGGGAACACCTTGGACAGCACCGCCACGTTCAGGCCGGCGCGCGCCAGCTGCAACGAGGCCCGCATGCCGGAGCCACCGGCCCCGACGATGACGACGTCGAACTTGCGCTTGGGAAGATTTGCCAGGGACACGGTTACAGCCTCCAAAGGACTTGCACGGCCCAGCCGATGCAGGCCACCAGCCAGACGATCGTCAGCACCTGCAGCGTCAGGCGCACGGCGACGGGCTTGACGTAGTCCATCCAGATGTCGCGCACGCCAACCCAGGCATGCCAGCCCAGGGCCACGAACACCACCAGCGTGAGCGCCTTCATCCACTGCGCGCTGAAGATCGCCGCCCAGCGGTCGTAGCCCAGTTCGCCGCCGAACAGCACCTGTGCCAACAGCACGAGGGTGAACAGCGCCATCAGCACCGCCGTGACACGCTGGCTGAGCCAGTCGCGCATGCCGTAGTGCGCGCCGACGACGACGCGCTTGCTTCCGTAATTGACTGCCATGGAATACCTCTTTCGCGGGCTCAGAAGAGCCCGAACAGCTTGGCGCCCAGCGCGGCGGTGAGCAGCAGGCTCAGGGCCAGCGTGACCACTGCCGACTGCCGACCCCACTCCTTGGTGACGCTGTGCGTGGCGTCCATCCAGAGGTGGCGCACGCCGGCGATGAAGTGGTGCAGGTAGGCCCAGATCAGCGCCAGCACCACCAGCTTCACCAGGAAGGCCGGCACGAAGCCGATGCCGGCGACGAAGGCGCTGCGGAAGACCTCGAAGCTGATCTCCGAGCTGACGCTCATGTCGAACAGCCAGATGATCAGTGGCAACAGCCCGAACATCAGCGCGCCGCTGGCGCGGTGCAGGATCGACACGACGCCGGCCAGCGGCAGGCGGTATTTCACCGCGTCGATCAGCTTCATGGTGCCGGGTCTTGTGACCGGTCTTTGTCGAGTCATCTCAGCCATGGGGGGTACTTCGTGGGTGTAACGCGGGGAAACCCGGTTGAGTCTATTGCAAGCTCGCTGGCTTACACCGGGCTGGAAAGTGGCAAACAGGTGTCGAAACGGCCCTCACATCAAGGTGTTGCGGTAGTGATGGGCCTGGGTGAGGTAGAAGCCGCGGCGCAGTTCGACGGGCTTGTCGCCATAGGTGTAGGACAGCCGCTCCACCGACAGCAGCGGTGTGCCCGGCGCCGTGCCCAGCAGGGCGGCCTCGTCGGCGCCGGCGGCCACGGCACGCAGCTTTTCCTCGGCGCGCACCATGTGCACCGCGAACTCGGCCTCGAACAGGCGGTACAGCGGGCCGCGCCAGCTTTCCATGCGCTCGAGCGTGAGGCCCTTGAAGGGCGTGCCGGGCAGCCAGAGGTCGTCAAGCACCACCGGCTGCGCTGGGCCGCCAGCGGCCGATTCATCGGGCGCCAGCAGCAGCCGGCGCACCTGCACCGCCGTCTCGCCAGCGCGCAGTTCGAGCGCGCGTGCCACGTCGGCCGGCGCGCGCAGACGGCGGCAGTCCAGCAGCCGGCGCTGCAGCGGCGCTTGCGTGCCGCTGTCGGGCACCAGGCGCAAGAAGCGGTACTGCGTGCTCTGCTCCGCGTGGGTGGCGACAAAGGTGCCCTTGCCCTGGCGGCGCACCAGCAGGTTGTCGGCCGCCATCTCGTCGATGGCCTTGCGCACCGTGCCCTGGCTGACGCGGAAGCGCGCCGCCAGCTCGGTTTCGCTCGGAATGGCCTGGCCGGGCAGCCACTCGCCGCCTTGCAGGCCCTGCACCAGCAGCGACTTGATCTGCTGGTAAAGAGGGCTGAATGACGGCGTGAGGGACGACGTGGCAGCGTTCATGGAACGCGCATTGTGCCCTGTTGTCTTGCATAAGACATAAGAGTGAAGTCAGGTCCGCACGCCTAGAATCCGGGCACTTCCCTGTCTGACCTACCTGCCTGAGGAGCCTCCACCATGTCCACCAAGAAGCCCGTGCGCGTGGCCGTCACCGGCGCGGCCGGCCATATCGGCTATGCCCTGCTGTTCCGCATCGCCAGCGGCGAGATGCTCGGCAAGGACCAGCCCGTCATCCTGCAGTTGCTTGAGGTGCCCGTGGAGGGCCCGCAGAAGGCGCTGAAGGGCGTGATGATGGAGTTGGAAGACTGCGCCTTCCCGCTGCTGCACGGCATGGAAGCCCACGGCGACCCGATGACCGCCTTCAAGGACACCGACTACGCACTGCTCGTGGGCAGCATGCCGCGCAAGGCGGGCATGGAGCGTGCCGAGCTGCTGGCCATCAACGGCAAGATCTTCATCGGCCAGGGCCAGGCGCTCAACGCCGTGGCCAGCCGTGACGTCAAGGTGCTGGTGGTCGGCAACCCGGCCAACACCAATGCCTGGATTGCGATGAAGAGCGCGCCCGACCTGAAGCGCGAGAACTTCACAGCAATGCTTCGCCTGGACCACAACCGCGCGCTCAGCCAGCTCGCCGCCAAGACCGGCAAGCCGGTGGCATCGATCCAGAAGCTGGGCGTCTGGGGCAACCACAGCCCGACGATGTACGCCGACTACCGCTTCGCCACCATCGACGGCGCCAGCGTCAAGGACATGATCAACGATCACGCCTGGAACAAGGACGTGTTCCTGCCCACCGTGGGCAAGCGCGGCGCCGCCATCATCGAAGCGCGTGGCCTGAGCTCGGCCGCCAGCGCCGCCAACGCCGCCATCGACCACATGCGCGACTGGGCGCTGGGCACGAACGGCGGCTGGGTGACCATGGGCATCCCGAGCAACGGCGAGTACGGCATCCCGAAGGACGTGATGTTCGGCTACCCGGTCACCTGCGCGGGCGGCCAGTACAAGATCGTCGAGGGCCTGCCCATCGACGAGTTCAGCCAGGGCTGCATCGACAAGACGCTGGCCGAGCTGATCGGCGAGCAGGATGGCGTGAAGCACCTGCTCTGACGCGGCGGCGACGCGAGACGTCGCGGTAACCTTGCGGCCAGCCTTCAAGTTCTGCGCCCATGCCGCTGCACCCCCGCGACGCCCTGTTCGACCCCGAAGCCCTCGCCGTGCCGGCCCTGCCGGTATGTGACCATTACGCGGGCGTCGAGCCGCGCATGACGAAGAGCCTGCAGCTGCAGGCCGAGCTCGGCCCGGTGTTCGACGTCACGCTCGACAACGAAGACGGCGCCCCGGTGGGCCGCGAGGTCGAGCACGCGCGGCTCATCGCCGGCTTGCTGGGCGGGCCGCTCAACCGCTACGGCCGCGTCGGCGTGCGCTTGCTGCCGGTGTCGCACCCGGCCTTCGCCGAGGTGACCGGCATCGTGCTCGGCGCCGCCCAGCGCCCGGCCTACCTGATGATCCCCAAGCCGCGCGGCGTGGCCTGCATCGACGCCGCCGCGCGCACCATCGACCGCCTCGGTGGTACCGAGGTGCCGCTGCACGCGCTGGTCGAAACCCACGCCGCCCTGGCCGAGGTGGCGGCGCTGGCCGCGCACACGCGCATCGAGAGCCTGAGCTTCGGACTGATGGACTTCGTCTCGGCGCACCGCGGCGCCATCCCGCAGTGGGCGATGAGCGCCGAGGGCCAGTTCGAGCACCCGCTCGTGGTACGCGCCAAGCTCGAGATCGCCGCCGCCTGCCACGCCCACGGCAAGGTGCCGGCGCACGGCGTCGTCACCGAGTTCAAGGACAGCGCCGCGCTGGCCGAGGCGGCACGCAAGGCCGTCGACCTGCTGGGCTTCATGCGCATGTGGAGCATCCACCCTTCGCAGGTGCGCACCCTCGTGGCGGCCTTCGCGCCCGCGGCGCATGAGGTGGCGCAGGCGGTGGCCATCCTGCAGGCGGCCGAAGCCGCCGACTGGGCGCCCATCCGTTACAAGCACGGCCACTACGATGGCCACCACGGCGGCCACCAAGACGGCCAGGCCGACACCCTCCACGACCGCGCCAGCTACCGCTACTTCTGGCAGGTGCTGCAGCGCGCCGAGCGCACCCGGCTCGCCGGCGCCGCCGGCCTTCCGGAAGCCGTGCGCAAGGCCTGGTTCGACACCGGCGCCGGCTGACACCGGCCTGACCCGGCGGGTATGTCGGCCGGCGCGGCAGGGTTGATGCTGCACTGCCGCACGAGCCCGCGCTCAAGTCGGCACACTGCCCGCCGAAAACCGATCGACCCACTCCTCATCCTGACGAAGGTTCTGTTCATGACCACGCTATTTCTGGCTCTCGTGCCGCTGGTGTTTGCCGCCGGGTTTCTGACCTGGACCATGATCATGGGCGCCCGCGAACAAGCCAAGGCCGACGCCTGGGCCGCCGAGTGGGCCGACAAGCACCACAGCACGCACTGAGCAGCCGCACCGACGGGCACCACGGCCCGCCCCTTCGCCAAAGCCCGCTCGAGCGGGCTTTGTCGTTTCTGGAGCCGAACGTGAGAAATGCCCCCGATCGCAGGCACTCATGGCTCGAGTACCGGCGGGCGAATCCGAAAACCATTGCAGGTGCAGGCCCTGGTCCGGGGCTCGTGCTGCCCATGTTGGCCCAATGTTTCCCAGAGGTTTTCCGCCATGACCGTAGCTCGACCTGCCGCCCTCGACGGCACCGCTTCGAGAATGACCCGCGATCGAGGCTTCTTCGCGTACCACGGCGTCTGGGCCCCCGGTGTGCGCCTGTTCCGCCAACTCGGCTTCGGCGCCAAGGCCACGCTGGTGTCGCTGTGCTTCCTGGTGCCGCTGGCGCTGGTGATGGGGGTGTGGCTGCGAGAGGTGAACGCCAGCATCCAGTTCTCGAGCGATGAGCGCACGGGTGTGGCCATGGTTCGCAGCCTCGCGCCGCTGCAGGCCGCTCTGCTTGAGCAGCGCCGGGCAACCCTTGCTGCAGTCGCGAACGGCCAGCCGGCGCCGGCACCAGACTCGAGCCTGGCTGACAAGCTGCGGCAAGCCGAGGCCGGCCTGCAAGGCCATCTCTTCGGCACCTTGTCCAGTTGGGACGCACTCAAGCAGGCGCTGGCAGCTGCAGCCGCAGCGGGCTCGAGCGTCGAGGGGCAGTACCTCGCCCAGGGCAACGTGCTCCAGGCCTACACCAACCTGGTGCTGCAGGTCAGCGACGGCTCCAACCTCACGCTGGACCCCGACGTTTACACCTACTACCTGATGGATGCAGCGCTGTTCCGCCTGCCGCGTCTGATCGACGAAGTCGACCGCAAGCGCACCGTGGCGATGGCCATGAGCAGCGGCACGGCCAGCCCGGCAAAGCAGGCCGAGCTCACTCGCGCCAGCACCATCGGCGAGCT
>JBIJAP010000478.1:0-2867 GCA_044345715.1 Rubrivivax sp. | reverse complement strand
ACGATGAACGGCAACCTGGCCCGCGTGGTGGGCAGCGTGCGCGATGGCAGCGAGAGCATCGCCACCGGCACCCATCAGATCGCCACGGGCAACGCCGACCTCAGCCAGCGCACCGAGCTGCAGGCCAGCAGCTTGCAGCAAACCGCAGCGACGATGGAGGAGCTGCGCACGGGTGTGCGGCAGAACGCCGAGGCGTCCCGCCAGGCCAGTTCGATGGCCGGCGTGGCCAGCGACGCCGTCGAACGCGGTGGTGCGCTGGTGCAGGAGGTCGTGCAGACCATGGGCGAGATCACGGCCGCCAGCCGCCGGATCGCCGAGATCATCGGCGTCATCGACGGCATCGCCTTCCAGACCAACATCCTGGCGCTCAACGCGGCCGTGGAGGCTGCCCGTGCAGGCGAGCAAGGTCGCGGCTTTGCCGTCGTCGCTGCCGAAGTGCGCAGTCTGGCGCAACGCAGTGCGGGCGCTGCTCGCGAGATCAAGCAACTCATCAGCGAGAGCGTGGACAGCGTCCAGCGCGGCTCGCGGCTCGTGGACAGCACCGGCGAGGCGATGACGGGCATCGTCTCGCAAATGCAGCGCGTGGCGGGGCTGATCGGAGAGATCAGCCACGCCACAGGAGAGCAGACCACGGGCATCGACCAAATCGGCGACGCCGTCAACGAGCTGGATCGCGTGACCCAGCAGAACGCGGCGCTGGTCGAGGAAGCCGCCGCCGCGGCTGGGAGCGTCAGCTCCCAGGCCGGGCGCCTGCTCGAGTCAGTGAAGGTGTTTCGGCTTCAAGCGACTGCGTGACCCTGGCTTCTTCACCCCCCGGAACCACAACCCCTTCCGATTGAAAGGACAGCTTCCCATGAACACCCCATCCCGCCGTGTCTTCGTCATCTACGCCGCCTTGGCGGGTTGCACAGCCGCGCAGGCGCAGGGAAAGCCCAAGCGTGTCGAGGAGAACGAGCCCAAGGCGGCCTCGCTCGGCTACCGCCACGACAGCGCGCAAGTCGACAAGAAGCGCTTCCCGAAGCACCAGACCGGCGAGCGCTGCACCAACTGCATGGCTTGGCTGGGAAGCAAGACGGACCCCTGGGCCGAGTGCGACCTGATGGCCGACCGCCTGGTGGCGGCGCCGGGCTGGTGCAGTTCCTACGTCAAGGCAGGCTGAGCGGCCCTGGGCGCTTGGCCGTCATCGTGGCGGCTGTGCAGCCGGCTCCGCTGCGGCCCTGACCTCGGGAGCCGAAGCCGCCGCAGCGGCCGGCGCCGAAAGCGCTGGGTAGTGCTCTGCCATCTTCGCGCCGTACAGCGGCTTGTTCACGCCCCGGTGACAGGTGGCACAGTTCACCTTGGCCGCGTCCTTGCTCGGACCCAGCCGACCCAGTGGAATCTCCGGAAAGGTCGAGCCCAGCGGTGACAGGTACTCGCTGTTGACGTTGCGCACCATGCGCAGGCCGTGCCAGGCCGTGACGCGCTGCGGCGAGCTCTCGCCCCAACTCGAGAAGGCGCGCGAGTTGTGGCAATAGGTGCAGTTCACCCCGAGCGACGACGACAGGTGGATCATCAGGCCGTAGGTAGATTCGGTCTGCTGAGTTGTGGTGCGCGTGCCTCCCGGCAGGGCCTGCGTGGCCGCCACGCGAATCGGCGCCGCGGTCTGCTCGGCCAGCAGGTAGGTTGAGAACACGTTGTCCGGCAGCGACGTCAGTCCCACAGAAGCGCCTGCGAGGTTCTGCTCGGCCCGGTTGCCGATGAAGCCGCTCGGGCGCTGCTGCGCGACGGGAAGGAACCAGCGCTCCGCCGGCAGGTTCTCGCCACGGTGGCAGGTGTAGCAGGTGACGCCGGTGCTCCCGACATGCGCGGCCCACTTCGAGTTGATGTCCTGTGTCATCTGGAGCATGCGGCGCGCCACCACCTTGGTGTACTTGCCGTCGTCGGCGAAATTGCCCTCGACGTGGCAGTACGCGCAACTGGCCTTGGGGGACACCCAGGTCGTCATCGCGTCCATGGTGCGCCCGAACTCGGCGATCGACAGATCTTTGAGCACCTGCACGTTCTGGTAGGTCGTCCCCGCCTTGGGCGCGTTGGGCCGGACCCGGGCGGGTGGCGAGATCTCGGGAGGCATGTTCGCCGCCTGCCGGGCTTGTTCGGTGCGCGGGTTGGTCACCTGTTGCATGCCGGTGCCGCGGTAGCCCCGCTGCTCGGTGTCGACGGGCGGGCGCTCGCAGCCGGACAGGGCGACGGCGGCCAAAACGGCCAGGAGGCGAGGCCAGAGGTGTTTGGGCACGCAAGACTCCTTTGCTGCAAGTTCATGGCTGGACTGGCCCGCTGCCTGGCTTAGGCGGCGCGGCCGCGGTGTGTCCATTGCGCCATCGGACTGTAATCTTCATTGGACACGCTGCGGTGTACTTTCGACGAGACACTCGACGTCTGGCGCCAACGTGGTCAGCCGGCGCTTGCCGTGTGCACGCGGCCGCGCAGTGACAATCGGGGCATGAGCGACTCTCTTACCCTGCGCCGTCCTGACGACTGGCACCTGCACCTGCGCGATGGTGCAGCCCTCGCCGCGGTGCTTCCGGCCACGGCGCGGCAGTTCGCGCGGGCCATCGTCATGCCCAACCTGCGGCCGCCGGTCACCACGGCGGCTGCAGCGGTGGCCTACCGCGAGCGCATCCTGGCTGCATTGCCCGCGGGCATGCGCTTCGAGCCGCTGATGACGCTGTACCTCACCGACAACACGCCGCCCGAGGAGATCGTGCGCGCCAAGGCGGCCGGCGTCGTGGCGCTCAAGCTCTATCCGGCCGGGGCCACCACCAACAGCGACGCCGGCGTCACCGACATCCGCAAGACCTACGCCACGCTCGAGGCCATGCAGCGCGAAG
>JBIJAP010000492.1:0-2721 GCA_044345715.1 Rubrivivax sp. | reverse complement strand
GCCTGCTGCTGCTGGTGCACGGCGAGGTCACCGACGGCGAGATCGACGTCTTCGACCGCGAGGCCGTGTTCATCGAGCGCGTGATGCAGCCGCTGCGCCGCGACTTCCCCGGCCTGCGCGTGGTGTTCGAGCACATCACCACCGCCGACGCCGCGCAGTACGTGGCCGAAGCCGGCCCGCTGACGGCGGCCACGCTCACCGCCCACCACCTGCTGTACAACCGCAACGCGCTCTTCGTCGGCGGCCTGCGACCGCACTATTACTGTCTGCCGGTGCTGAAGAAGGAACGCCATCGCCAGGCGCTGGTGGCCGCGGCCACCTCGGGCAGCGGCAAGTTCTTCCTCGGCACTGACAGCGCCCCGCACGCGGCGCAACTCAAGGAGCAGAGCATTTGCGGCGCCGGCTGCTACACCGCGCCGGTGGCCCTGGAGTTGTACGCCGAGGCCTTCGAGGCCGTCGGCGCACTGCACCAGCTCGAAGGCTTCGCCAGCGAGCACGGCCCGCGCTTCTACGGCCTGCCGCTGAACGAAGGCACGGTGACGCTGAAGCGCCAGCCGCAGACCCTGCCCGAATCGCTGCCCTTCGGCGACGCCGTCATCAAGCCGCTGCGTGCCGGCGAAACCCTGAACTGGACCCTGACATGAGCAACCCCGAGCGCGTGATGCTGCTGATCGACGCCGATAACGTGTCGATCGACATCATGGAGCAGGCCATCCGCCTGCTGCTCAACCAGCACGGTGGCCTGCACGTGCGCCGCGCGTACTGCACGGCCGAAAGCGCCGTCAAGCACCAGTCGGCGTTCAAGCGCCTGGGCATCAAGCCGATGGTCAACCTGGCTGCCGGCAAAAACAGCACCGACATCGCGCTCGCCGTAGACGCCATCGACCTGGTGCTGGCCGAGCGGCCCGACGTGGTGGTGATCGCCAGCAGCGACAGCGATTTCGCGCCGCTGGTGCAGCGCCTGCGTGAGAAGGGCTGTGTCGTGCGCGGCATCGGCCAGAAGGGCAAGACGGGCGACGAGACGCAGGACGTCTACGACGACTACACCGTGCTGGAGCACCACAAGTCCGAGGCCACGACGGCGGCGCGCAAGGCGCCCGCGCGCAAGGCCGCCGCGCGCAAGACGGCCGTGGCCAAGGCGCCAGTGGCCAAGAAGGCAGCGACGAAGCGAAGCACTTCGAAGAAGGCCGCCCCGGCAGAGGCCGCAGCAGCCGAGGCGCCCCTGGTGCCCGCAGGCCCGGCCGAGAACGCGCAGCCCGCGGGCAAGGCTGCACCCAAAGCCGCTGCCAAGGCCGCCGCCCGCAAGACGGCGCGCAAGACAGCACCAGCCGCACCGATGCCGATGGACGAGGCGCCGGCCACCGCGTCGCCGCCCCCGTCGCCCGCCCACACCCGCATCGACGCCGTGCTGGCCGTGCTGCCCGAGCTGGCCGCCGGCCAGTCGCTGGCACTCAACGTGGCGGTGCAGCGCCTGCGCGAGGCCCAGCTGCTGGGCCGCAACACGCCGTCGACCAAGTTCTTCGCCGCGCTGGCCGAGCGTTTCGAGCTGCGCCCGGCCGGCAAGCCCACGCAGGTGCTGCTGCGTCGCTGAGAACCCCTACACCGAGCCGGACTCCTTGAAGCGCCAGGGTCCGCCCTAACATCGCCTCCTGTCGGAGTTCGTAGCGCCCCATCGGGGCCGCTCCCACCTGCTGAAAGACCATGAAACGCATCGTCCTGTTCGTCGTCACCAACCTGGCCGTGATGCTGGTGCTGGGCCTGGCCGTGCACCTTCTCGGGCTCAACCGATTCCTCACCGCCAACGGCTTGAACCTGCCGATGCTGCTGGGCTTTGCCGCCGTCATGGGCTTTGGCGGCGCGGCGATCTCGCTGCTGATCAGCAAGCCGATGGCCAAGTGGACCACGCGCGCCCAGATCATCAACAACAGCACCGACCCCACGCACCGCTGGATCGTGCAGACGGTCGAGCGCTTCTCGCAGAAGGCCGGCATCGGCATGCCCGAGGTCGCCATCTACGAGGGCGAGCCCAACGCCTTTGCCACCGGCGCCTTCAAGAACTCGGCCCTGGTGGCGGTGAGCACCGGCCTGCTGCACAGCATGAACCGCGACGAGGTCGAGGCCGTCATCGGCCACGAGGTCGCGCACGTGGCCAACGGCGACATGGTCACGCTGGCGCTGATCCAGGGCGTGATGAACACCTTCGTCGTGTTCCTGTCGCGCGTGATCGGCTATTTCGTCGACAAGGTCATCCTGCGCAACACGAATGATGGCCCGGGCATCGGCTACTACGTGACCACCATCGTGCTCGACATCGTGCTGGGCGTGCTGGCGGCCATCGTCGTATCGTGGTTCTCGCGCCAGCGCGAGTTCCGGGCCGACGCGAGCGCGGCGCAGCTCATGGGCCGCAAGCAGCCGATGATCAACGCGCTGGCCCGCCTGGGTGGCATGGACCCTGGCCAGTTGCCGTCGAGCGTGCAGAACATGGGCATCAACTCGCGCCCGAGCGGCCTGATGGCGCTGTTCAGCAGCCACCCGCCGATCGAAGACCGCATCCGCGCGCTGCAGCAGGGCAGCTGAGTGTCTCGGTTGTGAGATGAAGGCCGCCCGAGGGCGGCCTTTTTCATGGGGCTCTTCGACAGGCTCAGGGGGGCTTCGACAGGCTCAGCCCGAACGGAAGGTGGCTCAGCCCGACGCCCTCCCCACCCGTTCGCCCTGAGCAGG
>JBIJAP010000245.1:0-5606 GCA_044345715.1 Rubrivivax sp. | reverse complement strand
AGGCCGAGGCCCCGGCGGGTATCGACGGTGATGGACACCAGCGTGCCAGCCAATGCGCCCAGGGCCGCACCCACCAGCGGCTGCGAGAGGATGGCACCGATGACGGCACCGAGCAGCGCGCCGAACACGAGTGCAAAGCTCAGGCGAGAGATTGAATTCGGCGTCATGCCCCGCTCTCACTGTCACCGTGGTCGGTGGCACCTGTCGGCTGGGCGACGAGCCGATAGCCGGCGCCCCGGACGGTTTCGATCATGGCCTGGGCGTCGGCCGGCGCCAGCGACTCGCGCAGGCGTTTGATGTGCACGTCGACCGTGCGCTCCTCGATGAACACATGGTCGCCCCACACCCGGTTCAGCAGCTGCGAGCGGCTGTGCACCCGCTCGGGCTGGCTCAGCAGTACGTGCAGCAGACGGAACTCGGTCGGACCGACCTTCAGCTCGACCGCGGCCGCCCCCTGGCCATGGGTGACGCGGCGCGAGACCGGATCGAGCCGCAGAGGCCCGACCTCGACCGGCAGATCGAGCGCCGTCGGAGCGCGACGGCGCAACACGGCGCGGATGCGGGCCTGCAGCTCGGCCGGCGAAAACGGCTTCGTGAGGTAGTCGTCGGCGCCGGCATCGAGGCCGGCGATCTTGTCGGACTCGGCCGCCCGAGCGGTGAGCATGATCACGGGCACCTCGCGCGTGCGCGGATTGCCACGCCAGCGCCGGGCGAGCTGCACGCCCGAGGTGCCGGGCAGCATCCAGTCCAGGATCACGAGGTCGGGCAGGACCTGGTCGATGCGGGCCTGCGCCTCGTCGGCGCCGGCCGCCAGGGCCACCTCGAAACCTTGATGACGCAGGTTCAACGCGATCAGCTCGGCGATCGCGGGCTCGTCCTCGACGACCAGGACCCGGGCCATGTTGACATTCGAGCGGGGTGCGCTTCAGCGCACGGCGTTCTCGACGTTCTCCAGGGACGTGTGGCGCACGTCGGTGCCCTTGACGACGTAGATGATGGCCTCGGCCAGGTTCTTGCCGTGGTCGCCGACGCGCTCGATGGCCTTGGCCACGAAGACGAGGTCGATGCTCGACGAGATCGTGCGCGGGTCTTCCATCATGTAGGTGATCAGTTTGCGCATCAGGCCATCGAATTCCTGGTCGATCTGATCGTCCTGCTTCAGCACCTCGAGCGCCCGGGCCGTGTCTAGGCGTGCAAAGGCGTCCAGTGCCTTGCGCAGCTGCGCGATGGCCAGCTCGGCCTCGAAGCCCAGGTCGGCCACCGGCAGCCGCAGCCGCGACGACACGCCGGTGTCGATGAGCCGCAGCACCGTGCGGGCGATGCGCGCCGCCTCATCGCCCACGCGCTCGAGGTTGGCGATGGTCTTGCTGACGGCGATCAGCAGCCGCAGGTCGCGCGCCGTGGGCTGGCGACGGGCGATGATGGCGGAGAGATCACGGTCGATCTCGATCTCCATCTGGTTGACACGTTCCTCTTGCTTGAGCACTTGATTCGCGAGCTCGTAGTTGAACTCGGTCAGGGCCTTGACGGCCTGCGTGACCTGCGATTCGACTAAGCCGCCCATCTCGAGTACGCGACCGGAGATGCCCGCGAGCTCGGCATCGAATTGGGTGGACATGTGCTTGTCGGACATCAGGCTTCCTCTGCGGTGCGCGGGTGGTGGCGGATCAGCCGAATCGACCCGTAATGTAGTCTTCGGTGTCCTTCTTCTTCGGCTTCATGAACAGCTCGCTGGTGGGGCCGAACTCCACGAGGTCGCCCAGGTACATGTAGGCCGTGTAGTCGCTGCAGCGCGCCGCCTGCTGCATGTTGTGGGTGACGATCATCACCGTGTAGTCGGCCTTGAGCTCGTGGATCAGCTCCTCGATCTTGCCGGTGGAGATGGGGTCCAGCGCCGAGCAAGGCTCGTCGAGCAGCAGCACCTCAGGCTTGATGGCGATGCCGCGTGCGATGCACAGGCGCTGCTGCTGGCCACCGGAGAGGCTGGCGCCGTTCTGCTGCAGCTTGTCCTTGACCTCGTTCCACAGCGCCGCCTTCTTCAGCGCCCATTCCACGCGCTCGTCCATCTCCACGCGCGGCAGCGTCTCGAACAGGCGCACGCCGAAGGCGATGTTGTCGTAGATCGACATCGGAAACGGCGTCGGCTTTTGGAACACCATGCCGATCTTGGCGCGGATCAGCGAGACATCGACCTTGGTCTTGATGATGTCCTGCCCGTCGAGCAGCACCGAGCCTTCAGCGCGTTGCTCGGGGTAGAGCTCGAACATGCGGTTGAACACGCGCAGCAGCGTGCTCTTGCCGCAACCCGAAGGGCCGATGAAGGCTGTGACCTTGCGCTCGGGGATCTCCAGGTTGATGTGCTTCAGTGCGTGGAACTTGCCGTAGTAGAAGTTCAGGTCGCTGACCTGGATCTTGATCTTCTCGCCGGCAGCGGCGTCGACTTTGGTGTCCATCGTTGTCCTCTCAAATCTTCTTGCGGAACAGCACCCGCGCCAGGATGTTCAGGGCCAGCACGCCCAGCGTGATCAGGAACACGCCCACCCAGGCCAGTTCGCGCCAGTTCTCGTACGGGCTCATCGCGTACTTGAAGATGGTGACCGGCAGGCTGGCCATCGGCTCACCGAGGTTGCTGGTGAAGAACTGGTTGTTGAGCGCCGTGAACAGCAGCGGCGCCGTCTCGCCGGCAATGCGTGCCAGCGCCAGCAGCACACCAGTGATCACGCCGGCGCGTGCGGCCTTGAGCGTGACCGACGAGATCACCTTCCACTTCGGCGCGCCCAAGGCGTAGGCCGCCTCGCGCAGCGCGTTCGGAATCAGGCTGAGCATGTTTTCGGTGGTGCGCACCACCACCGGAATGACGATCAAGGTAAGCGCCAGGATGCCGGCGTAACCCGAAAAGCTGCGCACCTGCGCCACGACCACGGCATAGATGAAGAGACCGATCACGATGGAAGGCGCCGACAGCAGGATGTCGTTGATGAAGCCGGTGACGTGCCCGAGCCAGTTCTGCTTGCCGTACTCGGCCAGGTAGATGCCGCAGAGGATGCCGATCGGCGTGCCCAGCGCGGTGGCAAGCGACACCATCAGCACCGAGCCGAAGATCGCGTTGGCCAGGCCTCCGCTCTCGGCCTGCGGCGGCGGCGTCATCTCGGTGAACACCGCCAGCGCCAGGCCGCCGATACCCAGCCGGATGGTCTCGAACAAGATCCACGCCAGCCAAAACAGGCCGAAGGCCATGGCCAACAGCGAGAGGGTCAACGCGAGGGCATTCAGGCCCTTGCGCCGCTTGTGCAGCCGCATGCCGGCGGCGCTGAGTGCAAACAGGCTCATGTGCGGCTCCCTTCGTTGCGCTTCATGCGCTGCAGCAACAGCTTGGACAGCGCGAGCACGCAGAAGGTGATGAAGAACAGCACCAGGCCCAGGTACATCAACGCGGGTTGGTGCAACTTGGTATCGGCCTCGGCAAACTCGTTGGCAATCGCCGCGGTGATGCTGTTGGCCGCCTGGAACAAGGACAGCGAGTCCACCTGGCTGAAGTTGCCGATCACGAAGGTGACCGCCATCGTCTCACCCAGCGCACGCCCCAATCCCAGCATGATGGCGCCGATCACGCCGGTGCGGGTGTACGGCAGCACCACCTTCGACACCACTTCCCAAGTCGTGGAACCCAGTCCGTAGGCGGATTCCTTCAGCAGGGCCGGCGTGGTCTCGAACACGTCGCGCATGACCGACGCGATGAACGGGATCACCATGATCGCCAGAATGATGCCCGCCGACAGCAGGCCAATGCCCACTGGCGGCCCCGAGAACAGCGTGCCTAGCAACGGAACGTCGGAGAACGCGTTCTGCAACGGCGTCTGCACGTAAGTGGCCAGGATGGGCCCGAACACCAGCAAGCCCCACATGCCATAGACGATGGAGGGCACCGCCGCCAGCAACTCGACGGCCACACCCAGGGGCCGGCGCAGCCAGTTCGGCGACAGCTCAGTGAGGAACAGCGCAATACCGAAGCTCACCGGCACCGCGATGATCAGCGCGATGGCCGAGGTCATCAGCGTGCCGTAGATCATCACGAGGCCGCCGTACTTGTCCTGCACCGGGTCCCAATCGGTGCTGAACAGGAAGCCGATGCCGAATTCGCGGATCGCAGGCCAGGCGCCGTACACCAGCGAGCCGATGATGCCCGCCAGGAGCGCCAGCGTGATCCATGCCGCCGACTGGGCGGCAGCGGCAAACGCCTTGTCAGCCCACGGCGTACGCTGCGTATGGGTCGGAGGAATGCCGCCGGGCAGAGACTCGGCTGCGGTGTCTTTGGGGTCGTAGCTCTGGGCCGGCAGGGTCGCGGACACGGGGCCTCCTCGCTCGTCAGTTGCTCACACAAAAGCGCCCGCTTCGTCGGCGGGCGCCCTGATTCTCAGGCCGGTGGTGGCGGCGACAGCTGCGCCGCCGTCGGCATCACTTGAATGCCACCGCCTTGCCGGTGCCGTCCTGGATCTTGGCCCACTCGCGACGCACCAGATCCTTCACCGCCGGGGGCAGGGGCACGTACTCCAGCTCTGTGGCCATGCCGTCGCCGCCGTTGAAGGCCCACTCGAAGAACTTGAGGGAGGCAGAGCCCTGAGCGGGCTTGTCCTGCTTGGCATGCATCAGGATGAACGTCGCACCCGTGATCGGCCAGCTGCCGGCACCCGGCTGCTCCGTCAGGATCTGATAGAAGCTCTTGGACCACTCGGCGCCGGCGGCGGCCGCCTTGAAGCTGCTGTCGTCAGGGTTGACGAAGTTGCCAGCCAGGTTGCGAAGCTGCACGTGGGCCATCTTGTTGGTTCGGGCGTAGCTGTACTCGACATAGCCGATCGAGTTCGGCAGACGCTGCACGAAAGCGGCCACGCCCTCGTTGCCCTTGCCACCCGCACCGGTGGGCCAGTTGACAGCCGCAGCCTCACCAACCTTCGACTTCCACTCCGCGTTCACCTTGGACAAGTAGTTCGTGAAGATGAAGGTGGTGCCGGAACCGTCTGCCCGGCGCACGGGAGCGATCGCGGTGTCAGGCAACGGCAGGCCGGGGTTCAGCGCCGTGATCGCCGGATCGTTCCACTTCGTGACCTTGCCGAGGTAGATGTCACCCAGCACCTGGCCGGAAAGCTTGAGCTGACCCGGACCGATGCCGCGGACGTTGACGACGGGGACGACACCACCGATCACGGTGGGGAACTGAATCAGGCCGTCCTTGGCCAGATCGGCGTCAGTCAACGGCACATCGGAAGCGCCGAAATCGACCGTCTTGCCGCGAATCTGCCGCATGCCGGCGCCCGAGCCCACGCTCTGGTAGTTGATCTTCTGGCCCGTGGCCTTGTTGTAGGCATCGGCCCACTTGGCGTACAGCGGAGCCGGAAAGGTTGCGCCCGCGCCGGTGACATCTTGCGCGAAGGCGGTGGCGGCCAGGAGGGTCGACGCCGCTGCAACGGCCAGCGCACGGGTGAGGGAGATCGAGGTCATGGAGGAGTTCCTGTCTGTTGTACGACGCTCTGCACGATAGGCAGCGCCCATGACAGAAGGGTGACAAAACCCCTCGAAGCGCCCATGTCATCAAGAACGCCACGGTGTTC
>JBIJAP010000426.1:0-3379 GCA_044345715.1 Rubrivivax sp. | reverse complement strand
GGACCGAACCCTCGGGTGGTGAATGAGCGGCAGGTGGTGCGCGGTGCGGGCGCTATGTGGGGCGCCGAGCAGCGCAGTCTTGAGGGCGGCGCGCGCAGCGCGCATCCAAGACTGACTCACGGCAAGTGTTTGAGCGCAGCGGGCGCAGCCCGCGTAGCGAGTTTTGCCGTGCGCCCTCAAGACGAGCAGCGGAGGGAAGTCGGTGCGAAGCACCGACCGCCACACCTAGCGCCCGCACCGTGCACCGCCTGCCGCGACGCGCGATGCAGCGGAGAGGGCTTCGACAGGCTCAGCCCGAACGGAGTCGGGGCGCGACAAGTGCGTCGGCCAGGGGCCGCCAGCCGCCACTGGAGCATCCGCGTGACCAGGCCCCGCTCCTAGAATCCCAGCCATGCCCTCCGTCAAACCCAACAACACCTACGCCGAAGCCTCCATCCGTGTGCTCAAGGGCCTCGAGCCCGTGAAGCAGCGGCCGGGCATGTACACCCGCACCGACAACCCGCTGCACATCGTCCAGGAAGTCATCGACAACGCCGCCGACGAAGCCCTGGCCGGGTTTGGCAGCCGCATCGCCGTCGCGCTGCACGTCGATGGCAGCGTGAGCATCGACGACGACGGCCGCGGCATCCCCTTCGGCCTGCACCCCGAAGAAGGCGTGCCGGTGATCGAGATCGTCTACACGCGGCTGCATGCCGGCGGCAAGTTCGACAAGGGCGCGGGTGGTGCCTACAGCTTCAGCGGCGGCCTGCACGGCGTGGGCGTGAGCGTCACGAACGCACTCGCCAAGCGGCTGGAAGTGACCGTGTGGCGCGAGGGGCAGGTGGCGCAGCTGGCCTTTGCCGGCGGCGACGTGGTCGATGCGCTGGTTGTGCGCAAGGCCGTCATCGGCAAGGACACGGGCGACAAGAAGCACGGCACGCGCGTGCGTGTGTGGCCCGACGCCAAGTACTTCGAAAGCGCCGAGCTGCCGCGCCACGAGCTCGTGCACCTGCTGCGCAGCAAGGCCGTGCTGATGCCGGGCGTGAAGGTGACGCTGGCGGTGGAGAAGACCCAGGAAACCACGACCTGGAAGTACGAGAAGGGCCTGCGCGACTACCTGATGCAGCAGGTGCCGGCCGATCCGCTGATTCCACTCTTCGAGGGCGAGCAGTTCGCCACCGCGCAGGAGACCGAGAACTTCGCCGAAGGCGAGGGCGCCGCCTGGTGTGTGGCCTTCACCGACGAAGGTGCCACGCTGCGCGAGAGCTACGTCAACCTCATTCCCACCGTAGCTGGCGGCACGCACGAAAGCGGCCTGAAGGACGGTCTCTTCGGCGCCATCAAGGGCTTCATCGAGCTGCACGCGCTGTGCCCCAAGGGCGTGAAGCTGATGCCCGACGACGTGTTCAACCGCGCCAGCTTCGTTCTCTCAGCCAAGGTGCTGGACCCGCAGTTCCAGGGCCAGATCAAGGAACGGCTGAACTCGCGCGACGCGCTGCGCCTGGTGTCGGCCTACGTGAAGCCGGCGCTCGAGCTGTGGCTGAACCAGCATGTCGAGTGGGGCAAGAAGCTCGCCGAGCTCGTCATCCGCCAGGCGCAGACGCGCCAGCGCGCGGCGCAGAAGGTGGAAAAGCGTCGCGGCTCGGGTGTGGCCGTACTGCCCGGCAAGTTGACTGACTGCGAAAGCCGCGACCTGCTGCACAACGAAGTCTTCCTCGTCGAGGGCGATTCGGCCGGCGGCAGCGCCAAGATGGGCCGCAACAAGGAGACGCAAGCCGTGCTGCCGCTGCGCGGCAAGGTGCTCAACACCTGGGAGGTCGAGCGCGACCGGCTGTTCGCCAACACCGAGATCCACGACATCGCGGTGGCCATCGGCGTCGACCCGCACGGCCCGAACGACACGCCCGATCTGAGCGGCCTGCGCTACGGCAAGGTCTGCATCCTGAGCGACGCCGACGTCGACGGCTCGCACATCCAGGTGCTGCTGCTCACCCTCTTCTTCCGCCACTTTCCCAAGCTGGTCGAAACCGGGCACATCTACATCGCGCGCCCGCCGCTGTACCGCGTCGACGCGCCCGCGCGCGGCAAGCGGCCGGCGGCCAAGCTCTACGCGCTCGACGACGGCGAGCTCGAGGCCACGCTCGACAAGCTGCGCAAGGAAGGCGCGCGAGACGGCAGCTGGAGCATCAGCCGCTTCAAGGGCCTGGGCGAGATGAACGCCGAGCAGTTGTGGGACACCACGCTCAACCCCGAGACGCGCCGGCTGTTGCCCGTTAGCTGGCTCGGGTCTGCGGGAGGTGGCTTCGATGCCACTGCCGTCATCCTCACCAAGCTGATGGGCAAGGGCGAGGCCGCGGCCCGGCGCGAGCTGATGGAGCTGCACGGCGACGCGGTCGACGTCGATGTCTGAGGCGCCGCTGCGCCTGCGGCCCACGTTGCTGAGCGACCTCGACTTCGTCGCCTCGGTCGAGGCTGACCCGCACAACCTGCCGTTCATCACGCCTTGGGATCGCACGCAGCACGAGGGCGCGGTGCGCTTCCCGGACTTCCGCCACTTCATCATCGAGTCCGGCGCGGCCAGCGGGCCCGACAGCGGCCCCCACGGCGGCCGTGACGGCTTCGTCATCCTGCAGGGTTGCCGCAACCCGCACCGCAGCGTCGAGCTCAAGCGCCTGGTGCTGCAGAGCAAGGGCCGCGGCCTGGGCCGCCGCTGCGTGCGGCTGCTCAAGCAGATGGCCTTCCGCGATCTGCACGCGCACCGCTTCTGGCTCGACGTGAAGTCGCTGAACACGCGCGCCCTGGCGCTGTACGCCAGCGAGGGCTTTGTCGAAGAGGGCCGGCTGCGCGAAAGCGTGTGCGCCTACGTGGGCACCGGCACCCAAGGCTGGGACTCGCTGGTGGTGATGAGCCTGCTCGACCGCGAGTACGAGGCTCGCGTGGCCTTGGGGCTTGAGCGCCTGACGGGCGGCTGAGCGGCCCGGCGCCGCGCGTGGCAGCGGAGTCTCGGCGTTCGGCTCGCGCATGGGGCGCAGCAGCGAGGCAGTGGCCGCATCGCCACAGCGCCCGCATCAGCCGCCCGTGAGCCAGCGTGCGTAGCCGTAGTACAGCGGCAGGCCCACCACCAGGTTGAACGGCAGCGTCACGCCCAGCGATGCCGTGAGGTAGATGCCCGGGTTGGCCTCGGGCAGGCTGGCGCGGCAGGCGGCGGGTGCGTCGATGAAGCTGGCGCTGGCGCAGATGGCGCCGAACACGAACGAGCCGCCCACACCCAGGCCCACGGCGTGCGCCAGCGTCACGCCGGCCACGCCGTGCAGCACCGGCATCAGCACACCGAAGCCGGCCATGAACGGGCCCACCTGCCGGAACGCTCCGATCTGCCGCGCCGCCGTGATGCCCATCT
>JBIJAP010000244.1:0-5651 GCA_044345715.1 Rubrivivax sp. | reverse complement strand
TGGTTCGATGCGCTGCCCACGGCGGCCAGCATCACCGGGCAGCTGCTGCTGGCGCGCAAGTGCATCGAGAACTGGCCAACGTGGCTGGGCGTCAACGTCGTGAGCGTGGCGCTCTTCGCCTACAAGGAACTGTGGCTGACGGCCGTGTTGTATGCCCTGTTTGTCGTGCTCAGCGTCGTGGGCTGGCGCGCGTGGCAACGGCGGCTGGCGGCATGACGCCATCGCATGGCTGACTCGCATGAGTGAGGGCCGCTGCATCGCCATCGTCGGCGCCGAAAGCACCGGCAAGACGACCCTGGCCGCCGCGCTGGCCGAGCGGCTGCGTGCCGCCGACGCGGGCCGCGTCGCCTGGGTGCCCGAGGTGCTGCGAGAGTGGTGCGATGCCACCGGCCGCACCCCGCTGGCACACGAGCAAGGCGCCATCCTGCGTGCCCAGCACGAGCGCATCGCCGAGGCCGCGGCCACGCACGACTGGGTGGTGTGCGACACCACGGCGCTGATGACGGCCGTCTACAGCACGCTGGTCTTCGGCGACGACAGCCTGCAGCAGCGCGCCGCCGAGTTGCACGCGCGCACGGCTGCCGCCACGCTGCTGACGGCGCTCGACCTGCCCTGGGTGGCCGACGTCCACCAGCGCGACGGCCCGCAGGTGCGCCAGCCGGTCGATGCACTCTTGCGGGCGCTGTTGCAGCGCCATCGCATCGGCTACAGCGTCGTGGGCGGCAGCGGCGAGCGGCGGGTGCAGCAGGCGCTGGGAGCGCTGCGGCCGCTGATGGCCGCACCGCCTGCGGTGCCCCTGCGGGGTCTGTTCACAGGCCTGGCCCATGAGCGCAGCGCCCGCTCCCGCTGGGCCTGCGAGTGCTGCGTGCCCGAGGCCGAGCAGGCGCTGCTGCGGGCACGCGCCGGTTCTGTGCACCCTGCACGCTGAGCGCGAGTCTGGCGCAGCGCTTCGACAGGCTCAGCGCGAACGGCAGAAATCTCCGTTCGGGCTGAGCCTGTCGAAGCCCTGTCCCAGATGCAAAGGCCGCTTCGAACGGCTCAGCGCGAACGGGAGTCCTCGCCTTACTGCACCTGCACACTGCCCGGCGGCAGCTCGCGCCCCGGCGTGAACATCTCGCCCACGTCGACGGCATCGAAGCGGTACACCGCGCCGCAAAACTCGCAGCCCACCTCGACCTCACCACGCTCGGCGATCAGGCTGTCGCTCTCTTCGCGGCCCAGCCCCAGCAGCATGCTGCGCACCCGCTCGGGTGAGCAGGTGCAGGCGAAGCGCGGCGCCTGCGGCTCGAAAAGGCGCACCTGCTCTTCCCAGAACAGCCGGCGCAGCACCACCTCGGGCTCCAGCCCGATGAGCTCTTCACGCGTCAGCGTGGCGGCCAGCATGGCGATGCGGTTGAAACCTTCGTGGATGCCGATCTCGTCTTCGTTGCTGGACGTCAAGCGGCCGCCCTGCCCTTCGAGGTTGCCTTCGCCCTCGACAGGCAGCCGCTGGATCAGCAGCCCCGCCGCCACGCGGTCGTCGGCCGCCAGCACCAGGCGGGTGTCGAGCTGCTCGCTCTGCAGCATGTAGTGCTCGAGCACCTGCTCCAGGCGCTGCAAGGGCTCGCGCTGGTCGCCATGCAGCGGCACCACGCCCTGGTAGGGCTGCTGGCCTGGCAGGCGGTCTTTCGGGTCGAGCGTGATGGCGCAGCGGCCCTGGCCGTGCACGTTGAGCATGGCCTCCAGCTGCGCGCCGCCGGGCACCTCGCCCACCAACTTGGCCGTCACGCGGAAGCTCAGGTCGGGCTGGGCCTCGGCCACGGCCAGCTTCACCGGGCCGTCGCCGAACACCTGCAGGATGAGCGCGCCGTTGAACTTGATGTTCGACTGCATCAGCACCGCCGCCGCCGCCATCTCGCCGAGCAGGCCGCGCAGCTCGGCCGGGTGCGGCTCGGCGCGGCGCGCCAGCGACTCCTGCCAGCTGCCCTCCAGCCGCACCAGCACGCCCCGCACCGGCAGGCCTTCGAACAGGAACTTGAGGCAACGGTCCATCGGGTGATTCGTCAGACGATGCGCTTGAGCGTGCGCCGGTGGCGTTCGGCGTTGTGCTCGTAGTGCAGGGCTGAGAGCTTGAGGCGGGCCACCTCGTCATCAGACAGCTCGCGCACCACCTTGGCCGGCGCGCCCAGGATCAGCGAGCGGTCGGGGAACACCTTGCCCTCGGTGACGATGGCGCCCGCACCCACCAGGCACGAGCGCCCGATGCGTGCGCCGTTCAGCACCACGGCCTGGATGCCGATCAGCGAGCCCGCACCCACCGAGCAGCCGTGCAGCACGGCCTGGTGGCCCACGGTCACGTCGTCTTCCAGCACCAGCGGAAAGCCCATGTCGGTGTGCATGACGGCGCCCTCCTGCACGTTGCAGCGCGCGCCGAGGGTGATCCACTCGTTGTCGCCGCGCAGCACGGCGCCCGTCCAGACGCCGCTGCCGGCGCCCAGCGCCACGCGCCCGATGACGGTGGCGCCTTCGGCCACCCAGGCCCGTTCGCCGAGCATCGGGGCGTCGTCGCCCAGTTGATAGATCGCCATGGTGCGAAGATTGTAGGGATGGAGCTTCGTGCCGCCGCCCTCGAGGCCTTGTCGATAGCCGAGCCTCGCGCCAAGGTGGCGGCGACGCTGGCGCTGCCCGACGCGGCCGCGCTGGCCCCCGATGCCGTGCTCGCGCCGCAGGCCCCGCTGCCCGGCCGACCCGATCGCCCGCGCCTCGTGGAGCCCAAGGACGTGCCACGCCGCACGCCCTTCACGCCCGCCGGCCGCGCCGCGCTGCTGCATGCGGTGGCGCACATCGAGTTCAACGCCATCAACCTGGCGCTCGACGCGATCTGGCGCTTCCCCTGCCTGCCACCCGCCTACTACCGCGACTGGCTCACGGTGGCCACCGAAGAAGCGCAGCACTACACCCTGCTGGCCAATCACCTGGCCACGCTGGCCTGCGCCTACGGCGACCACGACGCCCACGACGGCCTGTGGACCATGTGCGAGCGCACGGCGCACGACGTCACCGCGCGCATGGCGCTGGTGCCGCGCACGCTGGAGGCACGCGGCCTCGACGCCACGCCGCCGATGCAGGCGCGCCTGGCGCAGGCCGGCGACGAGGCCGCGGTGCGCATCCTGGGCGTGATCCTGCGCGACGAGGTCGGCCACGTCGCCATCGGCAACCGCTGGTACCGCTGGCTGTGCCAGCGCGACGGGCTCGATCCGGTGGCGCACTACGCACTGCTGGCCACGCGCCACGGCGCGCCGGTGCCGAAGGGCCCGTTCAACCTGGGCGCGCGCGCGGCCGCCGGCTTCACACCCGACGAGCTGGCCGCGCTGGCCGCACCGGCACGGTGAGCACGATTCGTGCATGGCCCGGCGGGTGCAGGGCACTACACTCGCGTCCGTTTCAACCTTGACCCTACAAACCATGTCGTCTACCCGCCGCTTCCTGCAACTGGCCGGCATCACCGCCGCCACCCTCGTTCTCGCTGCCTGCGGCAAAAAGGAAGAGGCACCGGCCCCCGCTCCCGTGGCGGCCGCTCCTGCGCCGGCACCGGCCAAGGTCTACGTGGTGGGCACCGATGCGGCCTACGCACCTTTCGAGAGCCAGAACGAAAAGGGCGAGATCGTCGGCTTCGACATCGATGTCGTGCGCGCGGCTGCCGCCAAGGCCGGCATCGAGGTGAAGTTCGTCAACACACCCTGGGAAGGCATCTTCAACACGCTGCAGCAGGGCGATCGCGACATGATCGTCTCCGCCGTCACCATCACGGCAGAGCGCAAGCAGACGATGGACTTCTCCGACCCGTACTTCGACGCCGCGCAGCTGATCGCCGTGAAGGAGACCAGCAAGGTCGCCAAGTTCGCCGACCTGAAGAAGCTCAAGGTCGGCGTGCAGACCGGCACCACCGGTGATGAAGCCGTCACCAAGCTGCTCGGCAAGGCCAGCACCAACGTCAAGCGTTTCGAGAGCACGCCGCTGGCGCTGAAGGAACTCGAGGCTGGCGGCGTGGACGCCGTGGTGGCCGACAACGGCGTGATCGCGCACTACGTGGCCAACAACCCGGGCGGCAAGTTCAAGACCGTGTCCGACGCCGAGTTCGTGCCCGAGCAGTACGGCATCGCCTTCAAGAAGGGCAACACCGAGTTGCTGGGCAAGATGAACCAGGGCCTGGCCGCCATCAAGGCCGACGGCAGCTACGCGCAGATCTACGCCAAGTACTTCGGCGCGCCGCCGGCCGCCAAGGCCGCGGCTTCCGCCGCCAGCAAGTGACCGCCGCTCGCTGAACGGGGCCGGCCATGGATCTTCGCTGGGAGATCCTCGCCGGCTATGGGCCGCTCTTCTGGAGCGGCCTCTTGATGACGCTGCAGCTCACGGTGGTGGCCATCGGCGCCGGCCTGGCGCTGGGCATCGTCATCGGCCTCATCAGCTGCTCGAAAGACGGCCCGCCGCCGGCCACGGCCGCCGGGCGCACCGCGATGGGGCTGGTGCGGGGCGTCACCGCGGCGTATGTCGGCTTCTTCCGCGGCACGCCGCTGTTCGTGCAGATCCTGCTGGTGCACTTCGCGCTGATGCCCACGCTGGTGCATCCCGACCACGGCCTGCTGCTGGCCGGCGAGGCCGCCCGCAGCTTCCGCCAGGAGCACGGCGCCTTTTTCTCGGGCGCGCTGGCGCTCACGCTCAACGCCGGCGCCTACATCGGCGAGATCTTCCGCGGCGGCATCCAGAGCATTCACCGCGGCCAGACGCAAGCCGCCTACAGTGTGGGGCTGTCGCACGCGCAGGCCATGCGCTTCGTGGTGCTGCCGCAGGCCTTCCGGCGCATGGTGCCGGCGCTGGTGAACGAGGGCATCACGCTGATCAAGGACTCCTCGCTTGTCAGTGCCATCGGCCTGGCCGAGCTGGCGCTGGCCGCGCGCACCGTGGCCGGCGCCTACAGCCGCTACTGGGAGCCCTATCTGGCGATCTCGGCGGTGTACCTCGTGCTGACGCTGGCGCTGTCGCTGCTCGCCAAGCGCCTGGAAGCCCCGGCGCACCTGCGCGGCCGCTGAAGCGCCGATGCGGCTGTTGCAGCCGCATTCAGGCGGCATCAGCGCGTTGGCACACATGTTGCTATCGCACAACACCCGCAGGCCCGCTGGGGGCATTCCGGGCCAAACCGCCCCTTAGACTGCGGGTGTTCCCTAACATTTCTAGGACAGATTGATGAAAAAGACCGCGATTACCGCTGCGATCCTGCTGGCTTCGGCCGGCGCGGCCCAGGCCCAGCTGAGCATCTACGGCCTGATCGACGCCAGCTACGGCAAGAGCCTGCTCGGCGACGTCTTCCTGAACCAGAAGGCCGATTTCCACTCTGGCGGCGACAACGGCTCGAGCGAAGGCAACTCCACCACCCGCGTCGGCATCAAGGGCGCGGTGGACGTGGGCACCGGCATCAAGGCCAACTTCCGCTTCGAGACCGGCGGCATCACCAGCGACGGCGAAGTCAACCCGGACGGCGCTTTCTTCAACCGCCAAGCTTGGTTCGGTTTCTCCGGTGGCTTCGGTGAAGTGCGCCTGGGCCGCCAGGACTCGGTGTCGTTCCAGACGATGATCGACTACGACTTCAACGGCGCGTCCAACGGCGTCTCGGC
>JBIJAP010000026.1:0-15482 GCA_044345715.1 Rubrivivax sp. | reverse complement strand
GCCGCCGACGTCAACGAGGCGCGTTTCGAAGCCACGCGCCAGGGTCGGCCGCTGCACGTCAACGCCTTCGGTGGCCCTGCGTGGTGCTGGGCCGTGGCGGCGACGCCGGCATGCCCCTGCGGCAGCGGCCAGGCCTGCCAGCTGCGCAGCGCAAGCGAACACGAGCACGGTGGTGTCATGCTCGCGTCGAGCGGCCACATCGAGATAAGCCCCGATGGGCGCTCCGCTTCGCCCGGCACCGGCTTCGACCTCGAAAGCGCCCGCGGCCTGCGCCTGCGCGTGAGCGTCAGCGCCATGGGCCGCGCGCACATCTGTACCGTGCGGGGTGAGGCGCTGCGCTACCCGCGCTGTTGAGCCGGCCGATCGGCGACTCGGCGGCCAAGAACGGCCCCTCCGCGACCGTCAGCGACCGTCAGCGAGTTTCAGCGCCCTCGACCCCGAAGCCCTCGCCATGCCAGCGCAGCATGCCGCCGGCCAGGTTGGCCACCTCACCCAAGCCCGCGCGGGCCAGCAGCACCGCCGCTTGCGCCGAGCGCGTGCCCGAGCGGCACACGGTGACGATGGGCCGCGAGCGCGGCAGCGTGGCCAGCTCCGCCGGCAAAGCCGCCATCGGCAGGCTCTGCGCCCCGGCGATGCGGCCCAGCGGGCCCGTGAACTCGGCCGGCTCGCGCACGTCGAGCAGCGTCACCTCGTGCAGCCGCTCCTCCAGCGCCGCGGGCTCGATCTCCCACAGGCCGGCGAAGGTCCAGACCAATGGCGCCCAGGTCGGCTCGGGCGGCGGCACGACATCGTCGCCCCCAGGCCGGCCGCAGCGCAGGTTGGCCGGTACCGCGCGGTCGATCTGCTTGGGATGCGGCAGCGCCAGGTGGTTCATGGTGCCGACGAAGTCGCCCTCGTCGGGGCCGTGGCCGGCGGGGCCGCCGAAGCGCGGGTTCCAGCGCCGCTCTTCGGCCACGCTGGTGACGGTGCAGCCCTTGTAGTCGTGTGCCGGGTAGAGCAGGCAGCTCTCGGGCAGGCTAAGCAACTGCTCGTGCACCGAGTGGTACAGGCGCTCGGGGCTGCCCTGCTGGAAGTCGGTGCGGCCGCAGCCGCGGATCAGCAGCGCGTCGCCGGTGAAGGCCACCCTGGCGTCGTCGAGCACGAAGCTCAGGCAGCCGTCGGTGTGGCCGGGCGTGGCGCGCACCTCGAGGTGGCGGTGGCCGAAGGGCACGCGCTGGCCGTGCGCCAGCGGCAGGTCGACTCCCTCGGCGCCGGCCGCGGCCGCCAGGCCGATGCGGCTGCCGCTGCGCTGGCGGTGCAGCCAGGCGGCCGTGACGTGGTCGGCATGCACGTGGGTGTCGAGCGTGGCCACGAGCGTGAGGCCCAGTTCGCGCAGCAGCGCGGCGTCGCGCCGGGCCTGTTCGAACACGGGGTCGATCAGCACGGCCTGCTTCGTGGCGGGGTCGGCCAGCAGGTAGGTGTAGGTCGACGAGGTGGCGTCGGCCAGCTGGCGCAGCAGCAGTTCAGCGGCGGCCATCGACCACGTCCACCAGCAGCAGGCCCGCCAGCATGGCGAGCACGAACAGCCACACATCAGCCAGGCCCGCAGCCAGCGCCACGATGGCCGGCCCGGGGCACAGCCCCGCCAGGCCCCAGCCGATGCCGAACAGCAGCCCGCCGAGCAGCAGCCGGGCGTCGATGCCACGTGCGGCGGGCCACTGCACAGGCTTGCCCGCCAGCGTGTGACCCTGCCGCTTGGCCCAGGCAAAGGGCGCCAGCGCCACGGCAATGGCGCCACCCATCACGAGCGCCAGGCTCAGGTCCCAGGCGCCGGCCAGGTCGAGGAAGGCCAGCACCTTGGCGGGGTCGGTCATGCCGGCGGCGATGAGGCCGAGGCCGAACACCAGGCCGGCAGCCAAGGGGGCGACGAGGTTCAGGGTGTTCCGCATGGCGTCAGCCTGCCAGCACGTGGCGGACCACGAACACGGTGGCCAAGCCCGCCGCCATGAACACCAGCACGTTGACCAGCGAGCGCCCCGACAGCCGCGCCAGCCCGCAAACGCCGTGGCCGCTGGTGCAGCCGTTGGCCAGCCGCGTGCCCACGCCCACCAGCAGCCCGGCGGCCACGAGCACGGCGCCGCGCGCTTCGAGCGTGGCCTGCGGCAAGGGCGCGAACAGGCCCCAGGCCCAGGGCGCCAGCACCAGTCCCAGCAGGAACAGCAGGCGTACCCGGTGCGGCGCCAGCGACCGCCGCTGCCACAGCGCCTGCAGCGGCGCAGCCAGAATGCCGGTGATGCCCGCGATGCGCCCGCTGAGCAGCAGGTACATCGCCGAAGCCAGCCCGATGAGCGCGCCGCCGATCAAGGCCGACGCGGGCGAGAAGGAAGTCCAGTCGATGGTCATCCCGCCATCGTATGCCGCCCGCGTGCATGCCCAAGCCGCCCGCGGGCATGGCCAAGCTACCCGCGCGGATCCGGCTCCGCCGGTCCGCCGCGGAGCATCCCCCTCGGGGGGCAGCGAACGAAGTGAGCTTGGGGGCCTAGACCTGCATGTTCATGATTTCCGAGTAGGCCTGCACCAGCCGGTTGCGCACCTGCAGCGTGGCCTGGAAGCCGATCTGGGCCTTCTGCATGGCCACCATGGTTTCCTCGAGGCTGACCTCGGGGTTGCCCAGCGTCACCTCGCGCTGCAGCCGGCTGGCTTCCATCTGGCTGCGGCTCACGTCTTGCAGCGCCGTCGACATGGCCGCCTTGAAGCCGCCCTGCACGCCTTGCGCGCCCTGCGAGCCCCCGGTCGCGGGCATGCCATCCGGGCGCAGCCCAGCGCGGGCCACGGCGGCCTGGAAATCGAAGGGTTTCAGACGCAGATCGGTCATCGTGGGGCGAACTTTAGGGTCGCCCCCTTGCCATCGTGGCGTGAAGAGAACCGTCTTCCATGGCTTGTTCCGGCTTCAGTTTCGCCGTACGGCAGCCAACATCCAGCCCATGGAAAACGCTGTCGCCACGACCGCCCCGAACGCGGCCGTCCTCTTGCCCGCAGGCAACCCCGTTGCCGGGCCCACGCTCGGCCAGCGCTGGAGCAGCTTGCCACGGGGCACACAGTTCGGCGCCGTCTTTGGCGTGCTGGCGTTGCTGGCCCTGCTGGTGGCGATGTCGTTCACCGCCAAGACCGGCGACTACCGCGTGCTGTTCCCGCAGCTGTCCGACAAGGACGGCGGCGCCGTCATCGACCGGCTGACGCAGATGAACGCGCCCTACAAGATTGCCGACGGCGGCAGTTCGATCATGGTGCCGGGCTCGCGCGTGCACGAGCTGCGCATGAAGCTGGCACAGGCCGGCCTGCCCTCGTCGGGCCCGGGTGCCGCAGCCGGCAGCGGCGGCTACGAGCTGCTCGACAAGAACAGCTTCGGCCAGACGCAGGTGCAGGAGCGCATGAAGATGCAGCGCGCCATCGAGGGCGAGCTGACCACCACCATCCAGTCGCTCGACTCCGTGAAGTCGGCCCGCGTGCACCTGGCACTGCCGGCGCAGAACGGCTTCTTCCGCGAGCAGCAAAAGCCCAGCGCCAGCGTGGTGCTGAACCTGCATCCCGGCCGCACGCTCGACCGCGCGCAGGTGGCCGGCATCGTGAAGCTGGTGTCGGGCAGCGTGCCCGAGCTCTCGCCCAAGGCCGTGAGCGTGGTCGACAGCACCGGCGCGCTGCTCTCGGCCGCCGGCGACGACGAAACCCAGCTCGGACTGGACTCGCAACAGCTGCAGTACCGCCGCGAACTCGAGGCCACGCACCACAAGCGCATCCTGGCGCTGCTGGAGCCGGTGGTCGGCAGCGACAACGTGCGCGCCACCGTCACCGCCGACGTCGACTTCTCGCAGGTCATGCAGACGGCCGAGGCCTACGCCCCCAACCAGGGTACCGATGCCAAGGTCGCCGTGCGCGAGCAGCGCAGTGAAGAGAGCAACCAGCCGCAGGGAGGCGCCGGCGGCGTGCCCGGCGCCGTGGCCAACCAGCCGCCGGTGCCGGCACAGGCGCCCATCAACGGCGCAGCGCAGCAACTCGGTCCGCAGCAGGCCGGTGGCGCGGGCGCCGCCACGCGCCGCGAGGCCGCCACCCGTTTCGAGGTCGACAAGACCACCACCGTCACGCGCCAGGCCGCGGGCCAGGTGCGGCGACTCAATGCCGCGGTCGTCGTCAACCACCGCTCGACCACCGACGCCCGCGGCAAGACATCGACACAGCCGCTGTCGAACAAGGAGCTCGAGGAGCTCACCGCGCTGGTGCAGCAAGGCATCGGCTTCAACGCCGACCGCGGCGACGTCGTCAAGGTCGTGAACGTGCCGTTCCGCGCGGAGCCCGTGACACCGCCCGAGGAAACCCCGCTGTGGCAGCAGCCCTGGCTGCTGGACCTGCTGCGCAGCGCCGCAGCACCCTTCGCGCTGGCGCTGGTGGCGCTGGTGGTGGTGTTCAAGCTCATCAAGCCGGCGATGACGCAGCTGCTGGCCCCGCCGCCGCCGCCGCCCGCGCCGCCGCCGGGCAGCCAGCTCGACGAAGTTGTCGGTGCCGAGGAGTTGCCCTTGTTGGCGCCCGCGCCCGAGTACATAGGCAAGATCGAATCGGCCCGCGCCATGGCACGGCAGAACCCGGCGGCGGTGGCGAGCATCGTGCGCGGCTGGGTCAACGGCGAAAAAGTCTGACGGAACACCCACATGGCAGCCGGCAAAGACGACCAGGGCCTGGAAGACGCAGCCATCCTGCTGATGAGTCTGGGCGAGCAAGAGGCCGCCGAGGTCTTCAAGCATCTGGCACCGAAGGAAGTGCAACGCCTGGGCGAAGCCATCGCCAAGATGAAGGCGGTGTCGCGCGATCGCATCGTGAGCGTCATCGACAGCTTCGAGAGCCTGGCGGCCAACGAGAGCATGCTGGTGGCCGACAGCAATGAATACGTGAAGGCCGTGCTGCGCAAGGCGCTCGGCGATGACAAGGCCAACCTGCTGATCGACCGCATCCTGCAGGGATCCGACGTCACCGGCATCGAGAGCCTGAAGTGGATGGACCCGAGCTCGGTGGCCGAGCTGCTGCGCAACGAGCACCCGCAGATCGTCGCGGCCATCCTGGTGCACCTGGAGTTCGACCAGTGCGCCGACGTGCTGAAGCTGTTCACCGAGCGCCAACGCAACGAGGTCATGTTGCGCATCGCCACGCTGGACGGCATCCAGCCGGCGGCGCTGCGCGACCTGAACGAGGTCATGAGCAAAGTGCTCTCGGGCGGCGATCGCGGCAAGAAGGCCAGCCTGGGCGGCGCGAAGGCTGCGGCCGAGATCCTGAACATGCTGGGGTCTGCGGTGGAGACCAGTGTGCTCGACTTCGTGCGCGAGGCCGACAACGACCTGGCGCAGAAGATCATGGACAACATGTTCACCTTCGACGACGTCGAGAAGATCGACGACAAGGGCATCCAGGCGCTGATGAAGGAAGTGCAGTCACAGAGCCTGGTGATTGCGTTGAAGGGCGCCACGCCGGGCCTGCGCGAGAAGATCTTCCGCAACATGAGCTCGCGCGCGGCCGAGTCGCTGAAGGAAGACCTCGACAGCCGCGGCCCGGTGCGGCTGTCGGAAGTGGAGGCCGAGCAGAAGGAGATGCTGAAGATCGTGCGCCGCCTGGTCGACGAAGGCCAGATCGTGCTCGCTGGCGGCGGTGACGAACAGTTCGTATGAGCACCAAACCCGGCATCCGCAACATTCCGCCGCCGCCCAACAGCAAAGCCGGCACCACCTACACGCGCTTCATTCCGCGCGAAGAGCTCGGCGACTTCGCCAGCTGGACGCCCGGCTCCTTCGGCAGCACCGGCGCGAACGCCGGCGCGGGCGCCCAGCAGGCCGCGCCCGCGCCTGTGCCCGAGCCCACGGCAGCGGACTGGCAGACGCGCATCGCCGCAGCGCGCCAGGCGGGCTACCAGGACGGCTACCGCGACGGCCTGGCCGCGCTGGAGAACTTCAAGTCCAGCTTCGCGCAGCAGGCCACGGCGCAGATCGGCGCGCTGCTCGAGGCCTTCGACCGCCAGACCGAGCAGCTCGATGCCCAACTGGCCGACACCGTGGCCCGCACCGCCGTGCAACTGGCGGCCCAGGTGCTGCGCCACGAACTCGCGACGCAGCCGCAGCTCGTGGCCACGGTGGCCAGCGAGGCTATGCACGCCATCATGCTGTCGGCTCGGCACGTTGTGGTGCACCTGCACCCGCAAGACCTGCCGCTGGTGGCCGAGGGCGCCGAAGAAGCCATCGCCACGCGCGGTGCCCGCCTCGTGGCCGACCCCGCCCTGTCGCGCGGCGATGTGCTTGTGGAGAGCGATGTCGGTCACATCGACGCCCGAGTCGAGATGCGCTGGGCCCAGGCCCTGGCCTCGTTGGGCGTGGCCGCACCCCCGGCTGACGACAGCGATGGCGCCGCATCCGCCGAGCAGGTGGCTGAATGAGCCTGCTCGACCCAGCCGAACGGCTGCAGCAGCGCGAGGCCCGCTGGCAGCGCTGGGGCGCCGAACTCGCCGCCCGCACGACCCCGCGCCCTGTGCTCGAGAGCGAAGGCCGCCTGCTGCGCGTGACAGGCCTGGTGATGGAAGCTGCCGGCGTGCGCGTGCCGGTGGGCTCGGTGTGCGAGATCCATGCCGAAGGCGCCCGCGAGCCGGTGCTGGCCGAGGTGGTGGGCTTCAACGGCGACCGCGCGTTCCTGATGCCCAATGGCGAGATGCACGGCATGAGCAGCGGCGCGCGCGTCGTACCCCGGGCGGTGCCGCAGGTGCCGCCGCGCTTTGGCGGCGGGGGTGACGGCGAGGCCGCCCATCCCTGGCGCCGCAGCGAAGACCGCAGTCTGCACCTGCCGATGGGCGCCGGCCTGCTCGGCCGTGTCGTCGATTCGCACGGCCACCCGCTCGACCGCCTGGGCGAGCTTGCCGACGTGCACACCGAGCCGCTGGCGCGCCGCCCGATCAACGCCATGGACCGCGAGCCGGTGCGCCGGCCGCTGGACACCGGCGTGCGCGCCATCAACGCGCTGCTCACGGTGGGGCGCGGCCAGCGCCTGGGCCTGTTCGCCGGCACCGGCGTGGGCAAGAGCGTGCTGCTGGGCATGATGGCGCGCTACACGGCGGCCGACGTCATCGTCGTTGGCCTCATCGGCGAACGCGGCCGCGAGGTGAAGGAGTTCGTCGAGGACATCCTCGGCGCCGACGGCCGCGCGCGCAGCGTCGTCGTGGCCGCACCGGCCGATGCGCCGCCGCTGGTGCGCCTGCAGGGCGCGCACTACGCCACCGCGGTGGCCGAGCACTTCCGCGACCGTGGCTGCCACGTGCTGCTGCTGATGGACAGCCTCACCCGCTACTGCATGGCGCAGCGCGAGATCGCGCTGGCCATCGGCGAACCGCCGGCCACCAAGGGCTACCCGCCGAGTGTGTTCGCCAAGCTGCCTGCGCTGGTGGAACGCAGCGGCAACGGCGCGGGACCCGGATCAGGGCAAGGCTCCATCACCGCCTTCTACACCGTGCTCACCGAGGGCGACGACCCGCAGGACCCGGTGGCCGATGCCGCCCGCGGCATCCTCGACGGGCACATCGTGCTCAGCCGCGATCTCGCCGAGGCCGGGCACTTTCCGGCCATCGACGTGGAGCGCTCCGTCTCGCGCGTGATGACGGCGGTGGCCACGCGCGAGCAGCAGGCCGCCGCGCGCCGCATGCGCGCGCTGTTGTCGCGGCTGACGAAGGCGCGCGACCTGATCGCACTGGGCGCCTACCAGCCAGGGCACGACACCGAACTGGACCTGGCCGTGAAGCTGCAGCCGCAGATGGCCGCGCTGCTGCAGCAGGACATGCACGATCGCGCGCAGCTCGATCCGAGCCGGGCGCAGTTGCTCAAGATGCTCGGCAGCCACTGAACGGCACCCACACCAGGCTGACCCATGAGCGACTCGCTGGCCACCATGCTCGAACTGGCCGCGCGCCAGCGCGACATCGAGCGTGCCGCGCTGATGCAGGCCGAGGGCGCCAGCAACCGGGCGCTGGCGCAGCTGGACCAGCTTGCCGCCTACCAGGCCGAGTACCGCACGCGGACACCTGGCCTGGCCGGGCTGGCGGCGCCGATCGAGCTGCTGCGCTGCCACCAGGGCTTCATGGGCCGGCTCGACCAGGCCTTGCTCCAGCAACGAGAGGCCGTGCAGGCCGCCGACACCGAACTGCGCCGCCGCCGCCAGCAGCTGCAGCAGGCCGAGCTGCGGGTGGCGTCGGTTCAGAAGCTGATCGAGCGTCGCCAGGCCGAACACGCGCGGGCCGAGGCCCGGCGCGAACAGCGCCAGACCGATGAGTCCGCGATGCTGCGCCACCGGCATGGCGGCGGCCTCGACCCCAACCACTGATCCAGCCCGCACGGCCTGCCCATCCTCTGCGAACCCTATGAACGCTCTGCCCAGCTTGCTCGCTTCGGCCGCCCCGAAAACCGCAGCCCCCGTCGCCGCGCCCTCACGCGCGGCGGCACGCGAGGCCGACGCCCCCCGCGGCTTTGCCAATGCACTGGGCGCGGCACGCTGGCAGGCACCGCGCACCGAGGCCGATCGCGCCGCCAAGGCCCGCGATGCTGCCGACGGCCCGCGGCCAGGCCGCGACGGCAAGCTGAGCGACGATGACGCCGCCACCGAAGCCCGAGACGCGGGCGTCGACGCCGCCCAGGAAGCCGAAGCCCACACCGGAGCGCGCGACGACGCCGCCCCGGCGGGCACGCCCGCAGCAGCCGGCACCGACACGCGCCCGAGGGCTCCGCGCGCCATGCTGCCCGGGGCGGCAACGCTTCGCACCGCGGCAGAGGCGGGTACCGAGGCAGCGAAAGGCCGTGATGACGCTGCACCCGGCACCGGCCCGGCCGTGGCGCCACTGGCGATCGACAGCCGCGGTGACAGTCTGCGCGGCTTGCGCAACGCGGCCACAGCCGCAGGCCGGGCTGCCAGCGTCGCGGCACCGGCCGATCGCGCGGCGACCGACGGCACAGACACGACCGCGGGCCGCTTCGCCGATGCCCTCGCGGCGGCCGGCACGGCCGCTGCCTACCCCTCGGCGCCCACGGCCGCAGCGGCCAGGGCGGCCGAGCTGTTGCAGGCCGCGGCCGCGCCAGCAGGCGCTCTGGCTGGCGCACCCGCATCGGCCCTGTCGACGCCACCGCCAGCGGCTGCCGAGGCCGCCCTGCCCTCGCCCCCCGGCAGCCCAGCCTTCGCCGGCGAACTCGCCGCGCAGCTGACGACCTTCGTGCGCAATGGCGTCGAGCAGGCCCGCCTGCACCTGAACCCGGCCGACATGGGCCCGGTGGAGGTGCGCATCCACCTCGACGGCGACGCCGCTCGCGTCATGATGAGCGCCGACCTCGCCCCCACGCGCCAGTGGCTGGAACAAGCACTGCCGACGCTGGCCGCCACCTTGCGCGACGCCGGCCTCACGCTGGCGGGCGGCGGTGTGTTCGAGCAGGCCAGCGGTGGCCAAGGCCAAGGCGGTACGCCAGGCCAGAGCGGCCGAAGCAGCGCGGGCGACAGCGCCGCCCCGGACACCGCCACCGCCCCGCCGACGGCCATGCCAGCGCGCCGCCGCGGCGTGGTCGACCTCGTGGCCTGACGCGCCATGCGCCTGGCCAGGGCGCCACAAGGTCGAGGATCAGCCGGGGATCGGCCGGGGATCGGCCTCTTTTCGGGGTTTCGAAGGCCGGCCCTCGTCTCAACAATGTCTCGTCGTGGTCGAAGGACGCGCCCTGCACCAGGCAGGCCCGGCGTCAGAACCACCGTGTGCACCCCCAGGAGCCCTGATGTCCGCCGCAGCCACCGCCGTCGACACCGCACCGCCCCCCAAGGGCAAGAAGAAGTTGATCATCATCATCGCCGTCGCCCTGCTCGTGGTGCTCGGCGGTGGCGGTGCCGCGTTGATGATGATGATGAAGGGCAAGGCCGCGGCCGAGGCCGAGGCGGAGGCCGAGGAAGGCACCGACGAGGCCACTCCTGCCAAGAAGGCCGCCGCCAAGCGCGACCCCAAGGTCCCGCCGGTGTTCGTGCCGCTCGACCCCTTCACGGTGAACCTGGCCGACCGCAACGCCGACCGCTACGCCCAGATCGCGGTGACGCTGGAGTTGACCGATCCCACGCTCGAGCCGCAGATCAAGACCTACATGCCCGCCATCCGCAGCAACGTGTTGCTTGCGATGGCGGATCGCACCGCCGATGAGCTGCTGGCGCGCGACGGCAAGAAGGAACTGGCCCGCCGCATCGTGCGCGAGACCTCGCGTGCGCTCGGCTATGAGGTGCCGCCCGAAGAACCGGCCGCCGCAGACACCGAAGCGGCCGAACCGCCGAAGAAGAAACCGAAGAAGGCCAAGCCCGCCGAGGCCGAGCTGCCGATTCGCGCCGTGCACTTCAGCAACTTCATCATCCAGTGACGGCACCGGCAAGGCCGACCCCATGAACCAGCAGATCCTTTCGCAGGACGAAGTCGACGCGCTGCTTCAGGGCATCACCGGCGAAAGCCAGAAGCTCGAGCAGGAAGAGGCGCCCAGCTCGGGCGTGCGCGACTACGACCTGTCGAGCCAGGAGCGCATCGTCCGCGGCCGCATGCCGACGATGGAGGTGGTCAACGAGCGCTTCGCCCGCAACATCCGCATCGGCCTGTTCAACTTCATCCGCAAGAGCCCCGAGGTCAGCATCGGCGGCATCAAGGTGCAGAAGTTCAGCGCCTTTCTGCGCGAGATCGTGGTGCCGACCAATTTCAACATCATGAGTGTCAAGCCGCTGCGTGGCAGTGGGCTCATCGTGTGCGACCCGAGCCTGGTGTTCGCGGTCATCGACGCGTTGTTCGGCGGCATCGGCAAGTTCCACACGCGCATCGAGGGCCGCGATTTCAGCCCCACCGAGCAGCGCGTGATCACGCGGCTCGTCGAGACCATCGTCAACGAGTACCGCAAGGCCTGGACCGGCGTCTACCCGGTCGAGCTGGAATACCAGCGCTCGGAGATGCAGCCGCAGTTCGCGAACATCGCCACCCCGAGCGAGATCGTCGTGGCGACGCAGTTCACGCTCGAACTCGGCGACGTCACCGGCTCCATCCACTTCTGCATTCCGTACAGCACGCTGGAGCCGATCCGCGACGTGCTGTACAGCACCATCCAGGGCGACAGCTCCGAGCCCGACAGGCGCTGGGTGAACCTGCTGAAGCAGCAGATCCAGAGTGCCGAAGTCGACCTGGTGGCCGAGCTGGCGTACGCCGGCGCCACGGTGGAGCAGTTGCTGTCGTTCAAGCCGGGTGACTTCATCGAGCTCGACCTCGAACCCATGATCCAGGCCAAGGTCGACGGCGTGCCGGTGTTCGACTGCCACTACGGCACCTCCAACAAGCGCTACTCGATCAAGATCGACAAGCTCATCACCAGCAACGGCAGCGGCTGGCTAGGAGAATCCTGATGTCCGCAGACCCCAACAACGAGATGTCCGCCGAGGACCAGATGGCCGCCGAATGGGCGGCCGCGCTGGCCGAGACCAAGGGCGGCAACGAGGTCGCCAGCGAAGTGACGGCCGCCGCCGAGAGCGTGGCCCCGGCCGAGTTCGCGAAGTTCACGCCGACGCCCCCGGGCGCCGCCGGCAACGACCTGAACATGATCCTCGACATCCCCGTGCAGCTGACGGTGGAGCTCGGGCGCACGCGCATTCCCATCAAGCACATCCTGCAGTTGGCACAGGGCTCGGTGGTGGAGCTCGAGACGATGGCCGGCGAGCCGATGGACGTGCTCGTCAACGGCTTCCTCATTGCGCAGGGCGAGGTCGTGGTGGTGAACGACAAGTTCGGCATCCGCCTGACCGACATCGTGACACCGAGCGAGCGCATGCGGCGCCTGTCGAAGATCTGAAGAAGAGGCGCGCACCGTGCAACCCGGATACGTCTCGCTGCTGTGGTTTGGCGTCGTCATCGCGCTGATCCCGCTGGCCTTGTGGCTGCTCAAGCGCACGCCACTGGGCGGGCTCGGCCAAGGGCACTCTGGCACGCCGCGGCTGGTAGCCACGCTGCCACTGGCGCCGCAGAGCCGGCTGGTCACGGTAGAGATCGGCCAGGGCGACGAGAAGCTGTGGCTGGTTCTAGGTGTCACGGCGCACGGCATCCGCACGCTGCACACGATGGTGCCCCAGGCCGAAGAAGCCACGGTGCCGCCCCCGCCACCGGCGGCGGCGATTGCCCAGTTGCTGGGGCGGATAAAGAGAGATCCCAATGGGCAGGGGTGAATCGCCGCCAAAGTTCGCACTGAGCCCTTCGACCGGGCTCAGGACAGGCCTGTCGAGGTGCTTCGCCACGCTGCTGCTACTCGCCGCCAGCACCGCTGCGCTGGCCCAGCAAACGGCCGCCCCCGGCACGCTGCCCATCGTTGTGGGCCAGGGCCCCGGCGGCACCAGCTACTCGGTGCCGATCCAGACCTTGCTCGTCTTCACCGCGCTCGGCTTCCTGCCCGCCGTGCTGCTGTTGATGACGGCGTTCACGCGCATCGTCATCGTGCTCAGCCTGCTGCGCCAGGCCCTGGGCACACAGGCCGCGCCACCCAACCAGGTGATCATCGGCCTGAGCCTGTTCCTCACTTTCTTCGTCATGCAGGGCACTTTCGACGAGGTCTACAAGAAGGCCTGGCAGCCCTACACCGCCGGCCAGATCAGCGCCGAAGCCGCGTTCACCGAGGGCATGCGGCCGATGCGCAGCTTCATGCTCAAGCAGACGCGCCAGAGCGACGTGCAGCTCTTCAGCCGCTTGGCCAAGCTGCCGTCCACGGGCGAGTCGGGCACCAAGGCCGAGGACCTGCCGCTCACCGTGCTGGTGCCGGCCTTCGTGACGAGCGAACTCAAGAGCGCGTTCCAGATCGGCTTCATGATCTTCATTCCCTTCCTCATCATCGACATGATCGTCGCCAGCGTGCTGATGAGCCTGGGCATGATGATGCTGAGTCCGGTGCTGGTGGCGCTGCCGTTCAAGCTGATGCTGTTCGTGCTGGCCGATGGCTGGAACCTTCTGCTCGGCTCGCTGGCCGCCAGCTTCGTCACCTAGCGCCCGACCCCCGACACGAAAGTCACTGACATGGATTCAACCCAGGTTCTGGCCGCCGGCCAGCAGGGCTTGTGGATGCTGCTGATGGTGTCGGCACCGCTGCTGGTGGTCGCGCTGGTGGTGGGCCTGGTCGTAAGCATCTTCCAGGCCGCGACACAGATCAACGAGGCCACGCTGAGCTTCGTGCCCAAGATCATTGGCGCCGTCATCGTGCTGGCGGTGGCCGGGCCGTGGATGCTGTCGACGCTGGTGGAGTACCTGCGCAGCGTGTTGATGGGCATACCCGCGGCCGTGGGCTGACGCTCGCGGCACGCCGGCCATGCTCACCTTCACCGAGGCCCAGCTGCTGCAGTGGCTGTCGCCGCTGGTGTGGCCCTTTCTGCGCGCGCTGGCGCTGTTCACGGCCATGCCCGTGTTGGGCATGCGCACGGTGCCCACGCGCGTGCGCATCGCGCTGGCAGGCTTCATCGCCTTCGCAGCGCAGCCCAGCCTGCCGCCGCTGCCGCCTGAGGCGCTGCTGCTCGACAGCCCGCTGGTGCTGCCGCTGGTGGCGCAGCAGCTCGTCATTGGCCTGAGCCTGGGCTTTGCGGTGCGCCTGGTGTTCGCCGCGGTGGAGTTCGCTGGCGAGATCATCGGCCTGCAAATGGGCCTGAACTTTGCCGGCTTCTTCGACCCCATCACGGCTGCGTCCGCCACCGCCAGCAGCCGCTTGTTCGGCACCATGGTGGCGTGGCTATTCATCGTGGCGGGCGGTCACCTGATCGTGATCGCCGCGCTGGTGCACAGCTTCAGCGTGTTCCCGGTGGCGGCGGAGCCTTTCGCCTTCTTGCGCCAGGTTCAGCCGCAACGCTGGGGAGCGGAGGTGTTCAGCACCGGCCTGTGGATCGCGCTGCCGCTGGTGACGATGCTGCTGTTCGTGAACCTGGTGCTCGGCGCCATGTCTCGCGTGGCGCCGCAGCTCAACATCTTCGCGATCGGCTTCCCGGTCACGCTGGGCGTGGGCCTGGTCGGCCTGCTGCTCACGCTGCCGGCACTGGACGGGCCGTTCATGATGACGCTGGAGCGGCTGCTAGGGCAGTTCCGCTGAGGGTCGGCTGTCGTTTAGGTTCGTCTAAGGCCTACCCTCAGGTCTGAGCCACGCGCAGCGCCGTGGCGTCAGTCGATTGGTGCCCACCTCGCCAGGAGCCGGCCGCCATCGCGCGAACGAGTACGCCAGGTCTGGTGCCCTCAGGTGTTGGACCGCTGCAGTTCGTTGACCGCAATCTCACGCAGGACCTTGACCATCGGCAACTCGGCGTTTTGTTCGCGGCTGATGAAGGCCAGCGTCTTGACGTAGTGGATCTCGGCGATGGCCAGCATGCTCAGCTTTGCACGCAGGGAGTGTGTCTCGACCATACGCTGCGAGAAGTAGCCAACGCAGTCGGTCTGCGCAATGACGGACAGCAGCGTCGGTACGCCGTCGCAGCGCAACGCTACCTCGGGCAGCGGCAGCCCGCGTTGCTGCGCCAGGCCACCGAGCCATTGCCCCACGCGCGTGCTGGCCCACGGCACCACCCAGCGCTCCTGCACCAGCGCTGCCAGCGACCGCAACTCCTGGCGGCGCGGATGGCGATGGCCGCAAACGGCGGCGTAGAGCTCGCTTCCCAGCGGCGTGACGACATGCCCCGCCGGTACGACCTCGGGCGGTGGGCCAAACACGCAGTCGATCTCGCCCCGGGACAATGCCGCGGCCAGTTCGCCACTGGCGCCCTGGCAGATGTCCAGCCGCGTGGCCGCCTCCTGCGCCACGAAGCGCGCTACGACCTGCTGCAGGGCACCCTCGAGTTCGCCCAGTCCCACACCCAGGCGCATACAGGCCTGCGGCTGGCGCTGTGAAGCGTCGAGCACAGACCGAGTGTCGGCTGTCATCGCGGTCACCCGCTCGGCATGCCGCAGCACGATGAGGCCCTGCTCGGTGAGCTCGACGCCGCGCTGCTGGCGCTGCATCAAGCGCGCACCGGCGGCGGCTTCCAGCCGAGCCAGCGACTTGGACAGCGTCGACTGCGAGACACCGAGCGCCAGAGCCGCCCGGGACAGGTTGGCGTCGCGTGCAAGCGCGACGAAGTAGCGAAGGTCACGCAGTTCCATCTGGCCGTCCGTGAGCGATTTCGCGCAAGCACTGCCCTGAGTTGGCATGAACATTTTTCCACTGACATGCCAATCAAGTTGAACATCGATAATAGTTGATCCTAAGCTACGCCTCACGTGAGAGTATGAAGACCCGACTGCCGAGGCATTCATTTGCCGATCGACACGCCTTGCTGGCATTGCTGTTTCTATCAGCGGGCTTGATGGTTGCCTGTGGTGGTGGCAGCTCGCCTGACCCGGGCGTGTCCGCCCCCCCCCCCCCCCCCCCCCCCCCCCGCCCCCCCGCCCC
>JBIJAP010000372.1:0-3822 GCA_044345715.1 Rubrivivax sp. | reverse complement strand
TGCTCCTGCTCCTGCTCCTGCTCCTGCTCCTGCTCCTGCTCCCGCACCGGCCCCGCCGTTTGTATGGGGGTTGTCGATCACGGGCGGGCCTGCGGTCGCGCGGGGTGTCAGCACGCGCGAAGACGGCAGCAGCATCGTCGTGGGCTCGGCCGGTGCCGATGCCGCACTGCGACTCGGCGCGCAGAGCATCGCCACACAGAGCAAGGGCACCGAGATCTTCATCGCCTCGCTGGCTGACAACGGCAGCCTGCTGTGGCTGCGTGCATTCGGCGGCGGCGGCGAGGACTACGCTTTCGACGTCGTCGCTGCGCCCGACGGCGACGCCCTCGTCGTCGGGCAGGTCTCAGGCAGCTTCAGCTTCGGTAGCGTGGCCATCGACACCGCCAGCGCCAGCTCGGACGCCTTCATCGCGCGGCTGGACGGCACTGGGGCTGTCCGGTGGGTCACCACGGGCAGTGGCGCCGGCCGCGCCTACGGCAACGAGGTGGCGCTGGACGCCGCTGGCAACGTGCTCGCCATCGGCGTCTTCCGCAGCCAGATCACCTTCGGCACACGCACACTGAGCGCACCTTCGGGACTCACCAACGATCAGGTCTTCGTCACCAAGCTCGACGGGCGAGGCGTCACCTTGTGGGCTCGCGCCATCACTGGTGCGGGCGTGCTGGCCGGCCGCGGCATCGGCAGCGATGGCAGCCACCGCGTGCTGGTGGCCGGAGAGTTCAGTGGCACCGTGGCCTTCGATAGTGGCACCGGTGGCCAGATGTCTGTGACTTCCGCTGGAGGCACCGACTGCTTCGTCGCCGCGTATGACGCCGACGGTGCCCTGGAGTGGGCGCGTGCCTTTGGCGGCACTGGTGACGACAAGTGCCGAGGCGTCGGCGGCGATGCGGGCGGCAACATCGCCATCGCCGGCGCGTTCAGCGGCAATGTAGCCTTCGGCACGCAGACAGTGGGTAGCGCCGGGGCGTCGAACCTGTTCCTGGCGCGGCTGGACGCCGCGGGTCTCCCGCTGTGGGCGCGCGCCCTGGGCAGCAACGGCAGCGACGAGGGCAGCGAGCTTGAGGTGACCGACGACGGCACGGTGGTCATGGCCGGCGAGTTCGGCGGCACCGCGACGCTGCCGTGGGGCCAGCAGGTCATGGCCACAGCACGCTCGCGCGAGATGTTCACGGCGCGCGTCAGCGCGGCCGGCACGATCGAGTGGTTCGGCACCATGCACGGCTCGGCCGACGACGTCAACTACGCGTTGTCGGTCAGCCCGGACGGCGGGCTCACGCTGGTCGGCACCTACGGCGGCAACGCTGGCGGAACTCTGCAGGTCGGCGCCACCAAGCTGGACAGCGGCGGCGGCCCATCGTCGTTCGTGGCCCGCATGAGTAGTGGCGCGGCCACGACCCCGACTCCGCCGCCGGCCACGTCGGCGCTGAACTTCACCGCCGCCACCGACTTCTTGAAGTCCATCGGCAGCTTGGGCACGGTCGTGCTGCAGGACGGCCAGCTCGTCTACGAGGCCTACTTGAACGGCTACGACGGCGTGGCACCCAAGGCCATCGCCAGCGGCACCAAGAGTTTCAGCTGCGCGCTTGCCGCCGCCGCCCAGGCCGACGGCCTGATGGCACCAGACCTGCTGGCCTCGAGCTGGATCTCGGCGTGGACGGCCGGCGGCAGTGCGCCGCAGCCGGCGTCGAAGGCGAAGATCCGGCTGCAGGATCTGCTGTCGATCAGCGCCGGCCTCAAGGCGTCTGGGGTCTCGGGCAGCGCGTTGAACAACGTGGACAGCTACGCGCAGGCCATCGCGTCGCCGTCGGCCTTCGACCCCGGCGTGGCCGCCATCTACACGCCCAACAACTTCCAGGCCGTGGCCGCACTGTTCGAGCTGTCCACCGGCGGCAGCTACAACGCACAAGGTGTGGTGACCGGCGGTCAGGACCCGCTGGACTACCTGAAGAGGCGTGTGTTCGACCGCATCGGCTTGACGGTCGGAGACTGGCAGCGCGACCTGAACGGCAAGCCCAACTTCGGCGGCGGCGCTTCGCTGACCTCCCGCGAGTGGGCGAAATACGGCCAGCTGATGCTGAGCGACGGCGTCTGGAACGGCGTGCAGGTGCTGCCGCCCGGACTGCTGTCCCGCTGCACCACGTACCGAACCGACGCGTTTTGGGGCTACGGTCTGTCGTGGTGGCTGAACCGCGAGGTCGGCGCCACTTATCAGCCGGGCCGGGACTCGGTCGATGTCACCAAGTCCCTCGGGTGGGCGACGGGCGGCCGCCTCGCACCCAGCGTGCCCGCCGACATGTACATGGCTGCCGGCTTCGGCGGCTACCGTCTGTACGTGATCCCCAGCCTGCGCCTGATCGCCGTTCGAATGGGCGGACGCGACCCCAGCGATGCGGGGGTGTCGGCCGACGATCGCTTCTTGGGGCTCCTCATCGGGAGTCAGCGTTAGCCGGGTCAAGGCGGCCTGAGCCGATCGTCGCCAGGCCGCGACGGCGCCAAGTAAGGCGGCGTCCGACCCTTGTGAGGCAAACCGGCCAAGCGGATGACCGTTGTGGGTCGGGGGACTGAACCGCTCGCGCGGCAGGCGCTCCGGTGAGCGGTACGGTGGCCTGTTGTGCCGATGGTTCTGCGATGTTGGTGATCGAGGAATTCCGCCTCGTTCACTGACCCTGGATCCGGCAGTTCGCGGTCCCTGATCGCGCGAATCGTCATCACTGGCGCGGTTGCGAGCCACGTTGGCACACTCACCCGATGGGTGAGTCAAGACGCCAGGCGTTGGCGGCGCGCCGTGGCACTGGCGAGGAGCCGGCCGAGCCGCAGCTGGTGGACATCTAAGCGCGACGTGCTGGGGACGCTGATGCTGGGGCTGCTGACCGGGCACCGGCGCTACGCGCTCATCACCGCGCTGCGAGGTGATGCGGTGGCGGCGCAGGCGCTGGGCATAAACAAGGTCGTCAGCGAGCGCGCGCTGCGCCCGCCCCCCTCAAGCCTGCGCTACTCAGCGCCCCACATAGCGCCCGCACCGTGCACCGCCTGCCGCTCAGGGAGAGGTTGTGGTGTTCGGTCCGAGACCATACCCCAGTTGTTGCGAAGGGCTGTGCGGGCGGGGGCTGCGGCGTGATCTTGAAGCGCCGAGCAGCGCAGGCTTGAGGGCGGCGCGCGCAGCGCGCTTCGTGAACTGACTCACGGCAAGTGTCTGAGCGCAGCGGGCGCAGCCCGCGTAGCGAGTTTTGCCGTGCGCCCTCAAGACGAGCAGCACAGGGCAGCCGGCCCGCAGGGCCGGCCGCTTCAACTCACGCCGCAGCCCCCGCCCGCACAGCCCTTTGCTGCCGCGATGCTTCGAGCGCGAATGTCTGCGCGCCACCAGGCTTCGACAGGCTCAGCCCGAACGGATGGAAGGGCTTCGACAAGCTCAGCCCGAACGGGGGAGAGGGCTTCGACAGGCTCAGCCCGAACGGAGGGGAGGGCTTCGACAGACTCAGCCCGAACGGAGGTGGGGGCTTCGACAGGCTCAGCCCGAGCGGAAGGGGTGGGACGAACGGCCGCCGCGGGCCGATCCCCGCCATTCACCCCGCCTTGCCGGGCAGCCTTGCTCAGGTGCCGCAGAACGTGCGGTAGCCCGCCGTCAGTGCGGCCGGTGCCGGCTCGGCGAAGGGGGCGAGCGTGGGGTCGTCGTCGAAGGGTCGGCGAAGTGCGGCGAGCAGGGTCTCGAAGGGCGCGAGATCGCCTTCGGTGGCCGCCGCCAGGGCCTCTTCGACGCGGTGGTTGCGCGGGATGATGCGGGGGTTGGCGGCGCGCAGCGCGGTGGCGTCGGGGGTGCCGGGT
>JBIJAP010000243.1:0-5689 GCA_044345715.1 Rubrivivax sp. | reverse complement strand
GGATTGCCTCGCTCGTCAACTTCGCAGAAACGCGACTGCAACGGGTCGCCACGACGCGGCCGGAGCGCTTACCGCGCGAGCGGTTTAGTCCATCGGCTGGTGGTGGTCGATCTGGCGACGCTGAAGCCGACACCGGCCTTCGGCTTCAGCGATGGCGATGTCGGCTGGCTGCAGTGGCTCACCGACGAGCGCCTGGTGTTCGGCGCCCGCGTGCATCACCTCTGGTTCAACCGGCGCTTCACGAACGGCCTGTATGCCGTCAACCGCGACGGCAGCGGCTTCAAGCAGATCATCGGCCACGGCGAGTGGGTGTCCAGCACCGAGGTCGGCCGCGTGCAGTTTCCGGCCGGGGCTGCCGTCCACATCGGCGGCACCGGCGAGCAGCGCGAGAACTGGATCTACGTCACCGAACCCGACCCGGTGCCCAAGAGCGGCGCTGCATCGACCTTCCGCCTCTCACGCGTGCACACCGAGACGGCCGAAATCCAGCGCCTCGACGCCCCGCGCGAGGCCCAGGAGTTCCTGATCGACCGCAAGGGCCGCCCCCAGTCGGCCGTCACGGTGCAGGGCGACAAGACCCGGCTGCACGTGCGCGACGGCGCCGCCGGCTGGCGCGTGGCGGGCGAGTTCGCGCGATTCGATGGCGAGTCCATCGAGCCGCTGCACATGGGTCCCGACGGCACGCTCTACGTCGCCGCGCCCGATGCCCGCCGCACCCAGGTGCTGCACACGCTGGACACGCGCACCGGCCAGCTTTCCGCCAAGCCCCTGCTGGCGGTGGCCGGCTTCGACGTGCATCCCAGCTTCGTGGCCGACGACAGCAAGGTGCTGGGCATCCGGCTGCAGGCCGACGCCGAGGTCACGCAGTGGTGGGACGAGGGCATGAAGGCGCTGCAGGCCGAGATCGACCGGCGCCTGCCGGCCACCGTCAACCGCATCACGCCGCCGCGGCGTGGCGACAGCCCGTTCGTGCTCGTGGCCAGTTGGTCCGACCAGCAGCCGCTGCGGTGGTTTGCCTGGAACCGCAGCGAAAAGCGGCTCGTGCTGCTGGCGAACACTCAGCCGCAGGTGAAGCCCGAGCAGATGGCGCAGACCGACTTCGTGCGCATCAAGGCGCGTGACGGCCTGGAGCTGCCGGCCTACGTGACAAGACCGCCCGGCAGCCAGGGCCGGCGGCTGCCGGTGGTGGTGTGGGTGCACGGCGGGCCTTGGGTTCGGGGCGGCCACTGGGGCTGGCAGGCCGAATGGCAGTTCCTGGCCTCGCGCGGTTACCTCGTCGTGGCGCCGGAGTTCCGCGGCAGCACCGGCTTTGGCCACGCGCACTTTGCCGCCGGCCTGCGCGAATGGGGCGGCCGCATGCAGGATGACCTGGTCGACAGCGCACGCTGGGCCGTCGCCAGCGCCGGGGGCGACGCGGCGCGGGTGTGCTCGGTGGGGGCGTCGTACGGCGGCTACGCGGCGCTGATGACGCTGGTGCGCGATGCCGAGGTCTTCAAGTGCGCCGTCAGTCTGGTGGGTGTGACTGACCCGATGCTGCTGTTCGACGAGCAGTGGAGCGATGTCGCGCAGGACTTTCGCGAGCTGGGCCTGCCGCGCCTGATCGGCGACCCCGAGAAAGACGCCGACCGGCTGAAGGCGGCCTCACCCCTGCACCAGGCCGCGCGCATCCAGGCGCCCTTGATGCTGGCCTGGGGCGCCCAGGACCAGCGCGTGCCCACCGTACACGCCGACCGCCTGGTGAGCGCGCTGCGCGGCCACCACAAGGCGCTGGAGATCGTGCGCTACGAAGACGAAGGCCATGGCCTGGACAAACCGGCCAACCGGGTGGACTTCTGGACGAGGGTGGAGAAGTTTCTGGGCCGGCACATCCCGGCGCGCTGAGGCCGTCGGGCAGGCGTCCTGCTCAGTGCACCAGCCGCCGCCGGCTCGCGCGCGCCATCGGCACCCACTGCAGCTTCACCCACCGCCGCCACATCAGCAGCCCGCGCAGCCACTCGTCGGCCGCGTAGGCGATCCACACGCCGACGAGGCCAAAGCCCATCACATCGCCCAGCAGCCAGCTGCCGCCGGCCAGCACCACGAGCATGCTCACGGCGCCCTCCTGCACCGGGTAGCGTGCATCACCCGTGGCGCGCAGCGCGTTGATGACGACGAGGTTGAAGGTGCGGCCGGGCTCCAGCAGCACCGTCCACCACAGCAGCGCCACGGCCGCAGCGGCAATCGCCGCGTCCTGCGTGAACAGGCCCATCACCCACGGCCCCAGCAGCGCCGCCACAGTGGCCACGGCCACGCTCACGGCCAGACCGCGGGCGAGCGCGCGCTTGACCAGCGCATGGGCCTCGTGCAACCGCCCGGCGCCCACCAGGTGGCCGACGATCACCTCCACCGACAGCCCGGTGGCCAGGCCGAACAGCAGCACGATCATGATCACCTGCTGGGCATAGGCGTGCGTGGCGAGCGCGGCCGCGCCCATCTGGCCGACGACGGCGATACTCACCAGAAAGGCCAGCCGGTAGGCGATGTTCTCGGCCGCGCCCGGCAGGCCGATGCGCGCCAACGCGGCCAGCTCGCGGCCGCGCCAGCGCCACCAGTCGCCTGCCACCGGCACCAGGCCCAGCCGTGCCCGCCACAGCGCCAGCTGCAGCCCGATGGCCAGCAGGCGCGCCAGCAGCGCGGCGAGCGCGAAGCCCGGCAGCCCGAGCGCCCAGGCGTCGGGAATCGGCCCCCAGCCCAGCATCAACGGCCCCATCAACAGCAGCTGCAGCGTCTGCATGGCGGCCATCACGGCCAGCGTGTCGCGCGCGCGCAGGTGGCTGCGCAGCACGCTGGTGAGGCTGGCGCTCCAGGCGTCGAGCAGCAGCACCGGCGCCAGCGCCAGCAGCAGCGGCGCCGCCAGCGGCAGCACCTCGGCGGGCGCATTGAGCAAGCGCAGCAGCGCCTCGGGCGCCAGCGCCGCCGGCACCGCGACCGCCAGGCCGACCCAGGTGCTGGCACCCAGCAGCGCCCGCGACACGCGGTCGGCCTCGTCGCGGCGGCCGGCGCCCAGGGCCTGCGTCAGCACCACGCCTGCACCAGCGCCGATGATGCGGAACAGCAGGAACAGCGCGCCGAACACGTGGTGCGCCAGCGCGAAGCCAGCGCCGGAGGCATCGGACAAGCGCGCGGCCAGCACCGTGCCGACGATGCCCACGCCCATCGCCAGCAGCAGCTCGAGCAGCAGCGGGGCCGCGAGCGAGACGAGACGAGGTGAGGGCGTGTGGACGGAAGCAGCTCGGGGCATCGGCGCAGGGTCCGGCGCTAGGGATGCGCAGCGCGGAGCCACAGGCGCATCATCGCAGAGGCATCACGCCCCACCAGGAGACAAGCGACATGGCCACCTCCCGCAACACCCCCCACGACACCACCCGCAAGGCCGCCACCCCAAAGCCGCGAGCGCTGTCGCTGCACCTGGGCCTGAACACCGTCAGTGCCGCGCACTACGAAGGCTGGGAAGGCCCGCTGGCCGCCTGCGAGTTCGATGCGCGCGACATGACGGCGCTGGCCAAGAAGCAGGGCATGACGCCGACAACGCTGCTCACCAAGCGTGCCACGCGTGCGGCCGTGCTGAAGGCCATGCGTGCCGCCGCCAAGGCGCTGAAGGCCGGCGACCTGTTCTTCATGAGCTTCTCCGGCCACGGCGGCCAGGTGCCCGACACCAACCGCGACGAGCCCGACCGCAAGGACGAGACCTGGTGCCTCTGGGACGGCCAGCTGATCGACGACGAGCTCTACTTCGAGCTCAGTCGATTCGGCCGCGGCGTGCGCGTGCTGGTCGTGTCCGACAGCTGCCACAGCGGCAGTGTGACGCGGGCGCGGATCCCGCCGCCACCGCCGCCCGGCCAGCGCGCGCGCCTGATGCCCGATGGCGTGGCGCAGCGTGTCTACTCGGCGCACGAGGCGCTGTACGACGGGCTGCAGAGCGCCGTCTTCAAGGCTGCGGCGGCAGCGCGCGCCGAAGACCCCGACGCCGCGCTCGCCCAGGTGGCCGTCACCGGCCCGGCGGCGCAGGCGCTCACGCTCACGGGGCCGTTCAAGCCGGCGGTGCTGCTGGTATCGGGCTGCCAGGACAACCAGTACTCGATGGACGGCGAGAACAACGGCGCCTTCACCGAGCAGCTGTTGCGCACCTGGAACCACGGCCGATTTGCCGGCAGCCATGCGCAGCTGCACGCCCAGGTGCGCGCCGCCATGCCGCCGAGCCAGAGCCCGAACCTCTTCGTGCTCGGGCCGCCGGCCGACGTGGCCGCGTTCGCCGCAGCGCCGGCCTTCCGCGTCTGACGCGGCTCTGGGCCGGCCGCGGCCGGTTCAGAGCCACTGCGCGATCTGGTCCAGCGGCTTCTTCACGCCAGCGGCCACCGGCACCAGGCAGTCGGCGCGCGGGTGGCCCACGACCAGCAGCACCACGGGCCGTTCGTTGTCGGGGCGGCCGCACAGCTCGGTGAGAAAGCCCATCGGGCTGGGTGTGTGCGTCAGCGTCGCCAGCCCCGCCTGGTGCAGCGCGGTCACCAGCACGCCGATGGCGATGCCCACGCTCTCGGGCACGTAGTAGTGGCTGAAGCGCGTGCCGTCGGCGTGCAGGCCGTACTTCTGCGCGAACACGGCGATCAGCACCGGCGCGTCTTCGAGAAACGGCTTGTGCGCATCGGTGCCTAGCGGCGCCAGCGCCTGCAGCCACTCTTCGGGCGCGCGTTCGGCATAGAAGCGCTGCTCTTCGGCCTCGGCGGCTTCGCGCACGCGGCGCTTGTGGTCGGGCTGCGTGATCACGCTGAAGAACCAGGGCTGCTGGTTGGCGCCCGAGGGCGCGGTGCCAGCGGCGCGCAGTGCGTGCTCGATCACCTCGCGCGGCACCGGCCGCGTGTCGAACTCGCGCACGCTGCGGCGGCGGGCCACCTGCGCGTGGAACTCGCGCGCGCGCCACGAGCTCGTCGTCGTGGCGCGGCACCCAGCCGGCCAGGGGCTGCATCGTCGGGGTCATGGCTTCACCTTGTTCGCCATCTGATGGCGCTAACGGCCACCGAGCAGGAACTCGATTGCCAGGTGCACGCGCTCGGCCCAGGCGCGCTCGTTGTGGCCGGTGCCGGCAAACACCCGCGAGGCGCTGTCGCGCGCCGTGTAGCCGCGCTCGCGCACGATCTCGTCGACGAAGGCCTGGTAGGGCGCGTAGATCGCGTCGAGCTCGGTGGTGCCGTGGTCCATGTACAGGCGGCGCTGGCCGTCGGCGGCAGGCAGGTGGTCGCGCAGGTATTCGAAGGCGGCCAGCGGCAGCGCGGCATTGGGCTGGAAGCCGCCGACCCAGTGCGTCGACAGGCCCGCGGCACCGCCGAACACCTGCGGGTACTCGCTGAGCGTGTACACCGAGATCAGGCCGCCCATGCTGGAGCCGAGCACCGCAGTGTGGGCGCGGCCCGGGTGGGTGGCAAAGCGGGCATCGATGGCCGGCTTGAGCTCGTCGACCACGAAGCGCAGGTAGGCATCGGCGCGCGGCTGGCCGCCCAGGCCTTCGGTCACCAGGCGCTGCCGCACGGGCTCGGCCAGGTAGGGCAGGAACTTCTCGGGGTAGTACTCGCTGCGCCGGCGCTCGCCGTTGTTCCACACGCCCACCACCAGCGTGGGCGGGATGCGGCCCGCGCGCATCAGCCGGTCCACCGCG
>JBIJAP010000242.1:0-5706 GCA_044345715.1 Rubrivivax sp. | reverse complement strand
TGCCGAGAAGACCGCGACCTGGGACCTCATCCGCACCTACAACAAGGACTGGAAGCTGGTCTTCGTGGGCGACGCGACCATGAGCCCCTACGAGATCCTGCAGCCGGGCGGCAGCGTCGAATACAACAACGAGGAGCCCGGCGCCGAGTGGATGCAGCGCCTGACGCAGGCCTTCCCACGCCACGCCTGGATCAACCCCGAGCCGCAGGGCGTGTGGGGCTACCGCCAGAGCATCGCCATCGTGCAGCAGCTCATCGGCCAGCGCATGTTTCCGCTGTCGCTGGCCGGGCTCGAAGGCGCGATGCGGCTGCTGAGCAAATGAGGTCCCACGGGCGAGCCACACGGGCTGCGCGGCCCGTGATGGCCCGGGTCTGGGCCCCGCTGCTGGCGCTGGCACTGCTGGCCGCGGGTTGTGCGGGCACGCCCAAGTCCGACACCCTGACGGCCGCCGCCGCACGCACCGACGCGGCCGACACCTTCTCGCTCGTCAGCGCGTCCGAGTTCGAGCAGCAGTCGCCGACGCTGGGCGTGCGGCTGGAGGTCGACGCCCCGGGCCCGCTGAAGGCCCTGCTCGAACGCCACCTCGACCTGGTGCGCCTGGGCTCGCTGGGCGGCGACGACGTCGACGACACCGAGTGGGCGCGCCTGATCGACGCCAGCCCGACGCAGGTGCGCGAGCTGCTGCAGACCGAGGGCTACTTTGCCCCGGTGGTGCGCATCGAGCGCACGCCGGGGCGAGGCTACAACGAGCGCGATCTCGTGCGCCTGCGCGTCGACCCCGGCCCGCGCGCCCGCATCAGCCGCGTCACGATCGAGGCCGAAGGCGAGCTCGAACGCGCCGTCACCGCGGGCGACGGCTATGGCGAGGCCACGCTCGCAGCGCTGCGCAATGAATGGGAGCTGCCCGTCGGCGCCGAGTTCCGCAACGCCGGCTGGTCCGATGCCAAGGCCGCCGCGCTGTCGCGGCTGCGCAGCGCCGGCTACGCCAGCGCGGCGTGGTCCGGCACCGGCGCCCTGGTGGACGCAGCGAAGAACGAAGTCCGCCTCTTCCTCGTCGTCGACAGCGGGCCGCTGTACCGGCTCGGGCCGCTGCAGATCGAAGGCCTGGTGGCGCAAGACGCCGAGACCGTGCGCAACCTGGCCTACACGCGCGGCGGCGTGCCGGTGACCGAATCGCTGCTGCTCGACTTTCAGGAGCGGCTGCAGAAGTCCGGCCTCTTCGAGACCGTGGCCGTGACGCTGGAGCCCGACCCCACGCAAGCGGCCGCCGCGCCGGTGACGGTGCGCGTGCGCGAGACGCCGCTGCAGACCTACACCTTCGGTGTCGGTGTCAGCGCCAACACCGGCCCGCGCCTGTCGGTCGAGCAGCAGTTGCGTCGGCCCTTCGGGCTGGCGCTGTCGAGCTCGCTGAAGGTCGAGGTCGGCCAGAAGCGCCAGGCCTGGGACGGCGAAATCAGCACTCAGGCCGACGAACGCCTCTACCGCAACCTGGTCGGCGCCGCGGTCGAGCGGCTCAGTTCGGACAGCGACACCGTGCTGTCGCAGCGGCTGCGCCTGGGGCGTACGCAAGACACGCAGCGCATCGAACGTCTGGGCTATCTCGAGTGGGAGCGCTCGAGCCGCCGCACCGACGCCGGCGACCGCAACGATGCGGTGGCCGTGTCGATCAATTTCCATGGCGGCTGGCGCGACCTCGACAGCGTCGTGCTGCCCACCACCGGTGAAACGCTGTCGGCGCAGGTCGGTGTCGGCCGCAGCCGGGGCACCGACGCCAAGACCGGCACCTTCGGCCGCACCTATGGCCGCCTCACGGTCTACAGGCCGCTGGGCCGCACCTGGTACAGCCAGGCGCGGCTGGAAGTGGGGCGGGTGTTCCTGGAGCCCGGCATGGTGGTGCCCGAGTCGCTTCGCTGGCGCGCCGGTGGCGACGAATCGGTGCGCGGCTACGGCTACCGCGAGCTCGGCCCTGTGGTCGACGGCGCGGTGGGCAGCGGCGAGACCATCCTCACCGGCAGCTTCGAGCTCGCACGCCCGATCTCGGCTGCGATGCCCTCGCTGTGGGGCGCCGTCTTCGTCGACGGCGGCAACGCGGCCACCAGCTTCGGTGAGCTCAAGCCGGTGTACGGCTATGGCTTTGGCGTGCGCTGGCGCAGCCCGCTGGGCCCGCTGCGCGTCGACCTCGCCTGGGCACAAAACACGTCCAACCCGCGGCTGCACTTCAGCGTCGGCATCGCCTTCTAGAGCCGCCCGGTGAGCATCGAGCCCGACGCCCCCGCCACGCAGGCGCCCGACACCGGTGTCGCCGCGCGTGGCCCCGCGCCGGCCGCCGCCGCGGCCAGCGCGCGCGCGCGGCCCTTCACCACCGCGGCCTCGCTGATGGTGCCCCTGGCCTGGGTGCTGGGCTTTGCGCTGCTCGTCCTGGTGCTGGCCGCCACCGCGCTGCACACGCTGCTGATGCGCGAGGTCGGCACACGCTGGCTGCTGCAGCAGGTGCCGGGCCTGACGGTGCAAGGCTGGCAAGGCGCGCTGCTGGGCGGCCGCTGGCAAGCCGACAGCCTGCGGGTGGAGTGGGACAACGGGCGCGCCAGCGCGGTGCTGGAGAAGATCGAGATCGACGGCATGGACTGGCGCTGGCGCCCCAGCGACATGAGCTGGGCGGGCCTGGCCATCGAGAACGTTCGCGTCGACCGCATCGTGGTGAAGACCGGGCCGCCCGGCGCGGGACCAACACCGCTGCCCGACTCCATCGCCTTGCCGCTTGACCTGAGCCTGGCGCAGGCCCGCATCGGCCGGCTCGAGATCGACGACCAGCCCGCAGCCACCGGTATGACGCTCGAGCAACTGCGGCTCGACCCCAGCCCGGGCGGCGAGCACCGCATCGGACGCCTCGCGGCCACCGTGGCCGACGTGCAGGCCGTGCTGGCCGGGCGCATCGGCACGCGCGCGCCGCTGCCGCTGGATCTGCAGGCCACGCTGGCGCCCGCGCCCGGCAGCACGCTGCCGCCCTGGACGGCCCGGCTGGCGCTGGGCGGTGACGCCCGCAACACCTCAGTCAAGGCCACGCTGCGGGGCGAGGCCGCCGCCGGCCGGCCGGCCCCTGCGGCCGAGCTGACAGCGGCGCTGCAGCTGCTCGAAGCCTGGCCCCTGAAGGCGCTGGCACTGAGCACGCGCGATCTCGACCTCTCGGCCCTGCACACGCAAGCGCCGCGCACCCGCCTCAGTGGCGAGGCCACGCTGCGCATGAGCGCGCGCGACGCGCCAGCCGTGGCCCGCATCGCGCTGAGCAACGCGCTGCCCGGCCGCTGGAACCAGCAGCGCGTGCCGGTGGCCAAGCTGACGGCCGATCTGAGCGGCTCGCTCGCCCAGCCCGACCGGCTGGAACTGGTGCGAGCCGAGCTGCAACTGGCCGACACCACGCGCAGCGCCGGCCGCGTGCAGCTGAAGGCGCTCTGGCAAGGCACGGTGCTCGAGCTGCAAGGCCGCCTCGACGCCGTGGCGCCGTCGCGGCTGGACGAGCGCGCACCCGCCATGACGCTGGCCGGCCCGCTGGAGCTGCGCATCGACGGCCTGCCCTCGCCCGACCCCGCAGCGTCGGCGCCCGCCGCCTCCGCGAGGCCTTCGGTGCGGGCGTCGATCGACCTCACCGGCCAGCTCGCCGGTGCGCCCCAGGCCGTGCGCCTGACGATGTCTGGCGAGGCCGACGACCGCCGGCTCGAGGTGACGCAGCTGCGCGCCGTCGCCGGTGCGGCTCAGGCCAACGCCAAGCTGCTGCTCGTGCGCAGTGGCCCGGGCGAGCGGACCGACTGGCGCCTGGCCACCAGCGGCAGCATCGTCGACTTCGACCCGTTGCCCTGGTGGCCCGGCGAGGCCGACACCCCCTGGCGCCGCGGCCCGCACCGCCTGTCGGGTGGCTGGGACTTCGACGGCCGGCTGCCCCACAACGCCGACGCGCTGGCGCCACTGGAGCTGCTGCAGCGCGTGGCCGGCAACGGCCGGCTGCGCCTGCAGGACTCGCAGCTCGCCGGCGTGCCGGTGTCGGCTGACCTCGCGCTCGCCTACACGCAGGCGGCGGCGCCCAGCACCGCGCTGCTGCGCGGCGAGCTGCGCGTCGGTGGCAACCAGCTGCGCCTCGAAGGCCGGGCCGACCCGACGGGCTCCGGCGCCGCCGACCGCTGGAACGCCGAGCTGCAGGCCGACAGGCTGGCCGGGCTGGCGCCGCTGTTCGCGCTGCACCCGGCCACGCGCGAGTGGGCGCCGCGGCGCGGCAGCCTCACCCTCACGCTGGGCGCCGAAGGCCGCTGGCCGGCCGTGCGCACGGCCGGCACCGCGCGCGTGTCGCAGCTGCAGCTCGGCAACATCGAGCTCGCCCAGGGCCGCGCGCAGTGGCGGCTCGACACTGCCGGCGCGCGCACCCTGAACGCCCAGGTCGACCTCGGCGGCCTCGTGCAGACCACGGCCCAAGGCAAGCAGCGGGCCGACCACCTGCGCGCCAACGTCGACGGCACGCTGGCGGCCCACCGCATCGACGTCAACGCGGCCGCGCCGCTGTCGCCACCACGGGAGCTGCTGAAGCTGCTGGGCGTGAGCGGCCAGACTGGCACCCGCGCGCAACTGGTGGCCCGCGGCGGCTGGACCGAGCTGCCCGATGGCGGTGGCCGCTGGCAGGCGCGGGTCGAGCGGCTGGCCATCGGCGCCTGGGACGGCAGCGAGGCCGACTCGGCCCCGGCCTCCTTGTGGGCGCAGGCCAGCGGCCTGGATGCCACCCTCGAGTTCGGGCCTGGCTACACGCTGCGCGCCTTGCGTGCCGGTGCGGGCCGCGTGCAGCTGAGCGACGTGCTGGCCCTGCGCTGGGACGCGGTGGACGTGAAGCTCGGCCCCGACCGCACCGACCTGCAGTTGCGTGCCGACATCGAGCCCTTCCGGCTGGCACCGCTGCTGCGCCGCGTGCAGCCGGCCATCGGCTGGGAGGGCGATCTGCGGCTGGCCGCTTCCGTGAACCTGCGCGCCGGCGAGCAATTCGAGGCCGACCTCGTGTTCGAGCGCCGCGACGGCGATCTGCACATCAACAGCGAAGAAGGCCTGCTGCTGCTCGGCCTGACCGAGGTGCGCCTGGGCCTGAGCGCGCGCGACGGCCGCTGGACGCTGACACCGCTGTTCCGCGGCCGCAGCCTCGGCGAGCTGTCGGGCAACGCCAGCGTGCAGACCACGCCCGAGGCGCGCCGCCCGCCCGACACCGCGCCGCTGACGGGCGCGCTGCAGGCGCGCGTGGCCGACATCGCCATCTGGGGGCCGTGGGTGCCCGCCGGCTGGCGGCTGGCCGGCGAGCTGAGCACGCAGATGCAGCTGTCGGGCACGCTGGGCCAACCGCGCCTGACGGGCGATGTCAGCGGCAGGAAGATCGCCGTGCGCAACCTGCTGCAAGGCATCAGCGTCAGCGAGGGCACGCTGGCCATCAAGCTCGACGGCGACCGCGCGCGCATCGAGCAGATGAGCGCCAAGAGTGGCGAGGGCACGCTCAGCGTCACGGGCGATGCCGACCTGGGCAGCCAGCCGCACGCGCGCCTGGCGATCGAGGCGCGTAAGTTCCGCGTCATCGGCCGCGTCGACCGCAGCGTGGTGGCCAGCGGCGCGGCCCAGCTGCTGCTGTCGCCCGAGCGGGGGCAGCTCGACGGCCGCTTTGTCATCGACGAAGGCTTCTTCGACGCC
>JBIJAP010000012.1:0-19366 GCA_044345715.1 Rubrivivax sp. | reverse complement strand
ACCAAGTCTCTGTGAGGTTCAGGTTCTCGAAGTTGGCTGGTAGCACGTAGGTGCGCGCCGTGCCGGCGCTGCCCCACAGCACGATGGTGTCGTTGCCCCCGCCGGCCTGCTCGACCAGCACGTGGTCGATATTGGTGCTGCCGGTGACCGCGTCGGTCTGCAGGGTGTAGGTGTCGTCGCCGGCGCCGCCCTCCAGGGTATGGTTCACGCTAGGAGCGAACCGCGCCACCGTGATTGCGTTGTTGCCGGCGCTGCCCTTGGCGGTGACGGCGGTGGCCGAGGTGATGACGACGTTCTCGATCTCGGCGCTCAGCCCGAGGTCGAAGCTGCTGTTCACGCGCACCGTGTCGTTGCCGCCGCTGGCCAGCTCGACGACGGCGTCGCCCGCGTTGTCGATCACGTAGGTGTCGTCGCCCGCGCCGCCGGTCATCGAGTCGGCGCCCACGCCGCCGTCGAGCCAGTCGTTGCCGGCGTTGCCGATGAGTGTGTCGTTTCCGCGGCCGCCCATCAGCGTGTTGTTCCCGGAGTTGCCCGTGATCACGTTGTCCAGGTCGTTGCCGGTGCCGTTGATCGAGGCCGTGCCCGTCAGCACCAGCCGCTCGATGTTAGGCATCAGCACGAAGCTGACCGACGACTCCACGGTGTCGGTGCCAGCGCCGGCGGCCTCGAAGACGTAGTCGGTGTCGCTGGACACGACGTAGGTGTCGTCGCCCGTGCCGCCAGCCAGGTAGTTGCGGCCGGCGCCGCCGATCAGGCGGTCGTTTCCGGCGCCGCCAAACAGGGCATCGTTGCGGCTGCCGCCGGTAAGCGTGTCATTGCCCTGGCCGCCCAGCAGCACGGTGTCGATGCGGTCGGCACCGCGCGCCGGCGCGGTGCCGTAGTCCGCAGCCAGCGCATCGGCCGCGGTGCCAGACTGGTCGCCGAAGCGCACAGGCGCCTGGGCCCAGGTGGGATCGAACGCCAGGACGCCCAGCCCAGGGTCGGTGGCCGCGGGTGGCGCACCCAGCCACTTCGTGCGCAGGTACTGCTCCACCTGCTGGCGCTCGACTTCGGTCAGCGCCCGGTTGTAGACAATCACCTCCGACACGTCGCCGCGGCTGAGTTCGCTGCCGCTGCTCCAGCCACCCAGCGCCAGGTTGCCCAGGCTGCCCGTGGCCCAGGTGGAGGAGGCCACCAGCGAGCCGTCGCTGTACAGCGCCGAGCCGCTGCCCGAGCCCGTGGCCGTGTACAGCTTGAGCTGGTTGGCCACCACCGCTGGCGCAGCGGGCGTCACCCACGCTTCCGGATGGAAGCGGTCCTGCGTGCCGTTGTGCCACCCCATTAACCAGTTGCGCGTGCCCGACGACACCAGGCGGCCGTTCTGCGTGCCCGCCATCTGCCCCACCGCGAACACCGTGTAGTTGTTGCCGAAGCTGAGGCTCGAGCCCATGTAGTCGTTGCCGTCGAAGCGCACGGTGGGCAGGCCGCCGGCTCCGGTGGCCACCCAGGTGGGCTGGCCAGTCGCGCCGAAGTTGACGTTGGCGCTGGACATGGTGTTCAGGCCGGTGCGGTCCACCCACTGGGTCACCGTGCCGCCGGCGCCAAGAACGGCTTCGCCCGCGCCTTCGGAGACGCCGTCGCCGTCCATGTCGCTGGCGTCGAGCCAGGTGAAGAGGCCGTTGCCGGGCAGCATGCCGGGGTTGGTGAAGTTGACGCCCCAGTTCATTTCCAGGTCCACCGTGTCCGGGAGCACGATCGTGGTGTTGTCCACCACGATGCCGGCGCCGCCCGTGCTGGACGCGAACAGCCGGCCGTCCGTGCCGTCGCTGAGCTTCACGCCAGTGGCGCTGCCGGGGTTGAGCACGCCGGTAAAGTCGCTGCTGCGCAAGAAGAGCACGTCGCGCAAGTCGCCCTCGGCCTGGTCGCCACGCACCTCGAGCCGGTTATTCGCGTCGCTGCCGAGCAGCCCCGTTGTGGCAAGCTGAGCGCCGGTGACCGTGAACGAATTGATCGATCCGCCCCGCAGGTCCACGCTCTCGATGCCGGTGACCTTGCCCACCAGCGTCTGCAGCGTGTTGATCCTCGAACCGTCGATGGCCAGCGTGTCGTAGCCGGTGCCACCGGCCAGGCTGACGAAGTCGGCGTCGCGCAGCACGAAGGTGTCATTGCCCTGTCCGCCGTCCACGGTGTCGGCGCCGCCGCCGCCGTCGATCACGTTGTTGGCGCCGTTGCCCACGATCAGGTTGGCGCCCGCATTGCCGGTGGCGTTGACACTGTCGGTACCGATGAGCACCAGGTTCTCGAGCTCCGTCCCCAGCACGTAGCTGATGGTCGAGCGCACGGTGTCGTTGCCCTCGCCCGGCAGCTCATTAATCACGTCGCCGCTGTCGTCGACCCCGTAGGTGTCGTCGCCGGCGCCGCCTTCCATCGTGTCGGCTCCGCCTCGGCCGTCGAGCTCGTTGTTCTCGGCGTTGCCGGTGAGCATGTTGGCGCCGCCATTGCCGGTGCCCTCGATCGCGTCCGGGCCGATCAGCCGCAGGTTCTCGACATGGTTTGACAGCGTGAAACTGACGACCGCGTTCACGGTATCGATGCCAGCACCGGAAGCCTCGACGACGACGTCGTTGGCGTTGTCGACCAGGTAGGTGTCGTTGCCCCCGCCGCCAGCCATCGTGTCCGCGCCCTCGGCGCCGTCGAGCACGTTGTCGCCAGCGTTGCCACGCAGGTGGTTGTTCAGGGCCGAGCCGGTGCCGTTGATCGAGGCCTCACCAGTCAGCTCAAGGTTCTCCAGGCTGCCCTTGCCCTCAAGCGTGTAGGTGAACGAGGCGCGCACGGTGTCGCGGCCGCGTCCCTCCAGCTCTTCGATCACGTCGTCGGCGCTGTCGATGACGTAGACGTCGTCGCCGTCGCCGCCGGTCAGGGTGTCGGCGCCAGCGCCGCCATCCAACACGTTGGCGCCGCTGTTGCCCGTGATCTGGTTGTCGAGTTCGTTGCCGGTGCCGTCGACGTTGTCGGAGCCGGTGAGCGTCAGCCGCTCGATCTCGGCGCTGAGCGCGTAGCTCACCGAAGACTGCACGCGGTCGTTGCCGCCGCCGGAGTCCTCGACGATCTCGGCCAGCGAGTCGGACACGATGTAGGTGTCGTCGCCCGAGCCGCCGATCAAGGTGTCGGCGCCGGAGCCGCCGTCCAGGGTGTTGTTGCCCGAGTTGCCGGTGATGCGGTTGGCCCCGGCGTTGCCGGTGCCGTTGAGGTTGGCGCTGCCCTGCAGCTCGAGGTTCTCGACGTTGGCCGCCAGCGTCATGCTGAAGGCCGCGCGCACGGTGTCGATGCCCTGCCCGGACTGCTCGGACACCTCGTCGCCCGCGTTGTCGACGAGGTAGGTGTCGTCGCCCGCGCCGCCGGCCATGGTGTCGGCCCCGGTGCCGCCGTCCAGCAGGTTGTTGCCGCTGTTGCCGGTGACCAGGTTGTTCAGCGCGTTGCCAGTGCCGACGATGTGCGCATTGCCGGTCAGCACCAGGTGCTCCAGCGTCGCGCCCAGCGTCCAGTTCACCGACGAACGCACCGTGTCGATGCCCTCGCCCGCCGCCTCCACGATCACGTCGCTCGCGCGGTCCACCACGTAGGTGTCGTCGCCCAGGCCACCGGTCAGCGTGTCGGTGCCGCCGCCGCCGTCCAGGGTGTTGTTGCCGTCGTTACCGGCGATCTCGTTGTCCAGCGAGTTGCCGGTGCCCGACAGGTTGCCTGTGCCCAGCAGCACGAGGTCTTCGACGTTGTCCGCCAGCACGTGGCTCGCCCTGGATTGAACGCTATCACGGCCCTCGCCCGCGGCCTCGACGATCACGTCGCCGGCGTTGTCGACGAGGTAGGTGTCGTTGCCAAGGCCGCCGGCCATCGTGTCGGCGCCGACGCCGCCGTCGAGCCGGTTGGCGCCATCGTTGCCGGTGAGCCTGTTGTCCAGCCCGTTGCCGGTGCCCTGTAGGTCGGCCTCGCCGATGAGCTGCAGGTTCTCGATCTCGGCACCGAGCTGGTACGAGGTCGACGCGCGCACCAGATCAGCGCCTTCGCCCGGGTTCTCCACGACCACGTCGCCCGCGTCGTCGACGACGTAGGTGTCGTCGCCGCCGCCGCCGAGCATCGTGTCGGCACCGGCGGCGCCGTCGAGCACGTTGGCGCCGCTGTTGCCGGTGATCGTGTTGGCCAGCGAGTTGCCGGTGCCATTGACGTTGGCCGTGCCCGTGAGCTCCAGCCGCTCGACGTTGGCCGAGAGTGTGGTGCCCGCGCGGGAGCGCACGAGGTCGTTGCCGTTGCCCTGCAGTTCGACAACGACGTCGCCCGCGTCGTCGAGCAGGTAGATGTCGTCGCCGGCGCCGCCGGCCATCGTGTCGGCGCCTGCGCTGCCGTCGAGCAGGTTGTTGGCGTCGTTGCCGGTGATGCGGTTGTCGAGGTCGTTGCCGGTGCCGGTGAGCGCCGTGCCGGTGAGCACCAGGTTCTCGACCTGGTCCGTGAGCCGGTACGAGATGGCCGCGAGCACCGTGTCGTCGCCGGCGCCTGGCTCCTCCGCCACAAGGTCCCCGGCCTGGTCGACGAGGTAGGTGTCGTCTCCGCTGCCGCCGCTCATGGTGTCGGCCCCCAGGCCACCGTCGATGCGGTTGGAGCCGGCGTTACCCGTGATCTCGTTGTCGAGGTTGTTGCCGGTGCCGTCGGTGTCAGACACCCCGGTGAGAACCAGGTTCTCAAGGTGGGACCCGAGCGCATGCGACACCGACGCGCGCACCGTGTCGATGCCTTCGCCCGCCGCCTCGACCACCAAGTCCGAGGCGCTGTCGACGACGTAGCGGTCGTCGCCGGCGCCGCCGATCAGCGTATCGGCACCCGCGCCGCCGTCGATCTGGTCGTTGCCGTCGCCGCCTTCGATGCGGTTGGCTGCGGCGCTGCCCGTGAGCAGATCGTCAAGGGCCGAGCCGATGAGGTTCTCGATGCCCGACAGCGCGTCGCCCTGGGCGTCGCCGCCGGTGCCGCGGCCGGTGGTCAGGCTCACCGCCACCGCCACCGCCGAGGCGGCATAAGTTGCGGTGTCGATGCCCTCGCCGCCCACCAGCGTGTCGGCGCCAGCGCCGCCGCTGAGCGTGTCGGCGCCGATGCCACCTTCCAGGCGGTTGGCGCCCGATTGGCCCGTCAGCACGTCAGCAAAGGCCGAGCCGATCAGGTTCTCGACACCCTCGTAGGCGTCTCCCGCGGCCTCGCCGCCGTTGGTATCGGGCTGCGCGAGGCTGGCGGCCACCCCCATGACCGCGCCCGCGTACGACGCCGTGTCGATGCCGCTGCCGCCCACCAGCGTGTCCGCGCCCTCGCCACCCGTCATCGTGTCGTTGCCGTCGCCGCCCTCCAGCCGGTTGCCGTTGGCGTCGCCGGTGAGCGCGTCGTCGAATCCCGACCCAATCAGGTTCTCGATGCCGTCGTAGCTGTCTCCCGCGGCATCGCCGGCGTTGAAGCCGGGCTGCGCAAGGCTGGCGACCACGCCGCCGTCAGCGCCGGCGTAGCTGGCGGTGTCGATGCCGGCGCCACCGATTAGCTCGTCGGCACCGCGGCCGCCCCGTAGCAGGTCGTTGCCCGCGCCGCCGTCGAGGCGGTTGTCGCCGTCGCTGCCCTCCAGCGTGTCGCCCTGGCCCGAGCCCCCGAGGTTCTCGATGCCGTCCAGCAGATCACCCTCGGCATCGCCGCCCAGGCCCTGCCCGCTGCGCAGGCTGACCTGCACGCCGGCGTCGGAGGCCGCGTAGTCGGCGGTGTCGCGGCCGGCGCCGCCCAGCAGCCGGTCGGCACCGCCGCCACCCAACAGGCTGTCGTCGCCGGCCCCGCCAGTCAGCTCGTTGGCGTTCTGGTCGCCCGACAGCTGGTCGTCCCAGGCCGAGCCGATGAGGTTCTCGATGCCGTCGAGCTGGTCGCCGGAGGCTTCGCCCATGGTGCCGGTTCCCGCCGCCAGGCTGGCGGCCACGCCGGCCACGGCGCTGGCGTAGCTCGCAGTGTCGATGCCGGCGCCGCCGACAAGGACGTCGGCCCCGCCCCGGCCCTCGAGCACGTCGTCACCGTCGAAGCCCGACAGCCGGTTGTCCTGCGCGTCGCCGAGCAGCTGGTCGCCGAGCTCGCTGCCCTCGACGTTCTCCACGCCCGCCAGGCGGTCGCCCTCGGCGTCGCCGCCGAGGCCGATGCCCGTCTGCAGGTCCACCGTGACTCCCGCCGAAGAGCGGCGGTAGTCGGCGGTGTCGGCGCCCGCACCGCCGGTCAGCAGGTCGGCGCCGCTGCCACCCTCGAGCCGGTCGTCGCCATCGCCGCCGTCCAGGTTGTCGTTGCCGGCGCCACCGAGCAGCAGGTCGTTGCCGCCAAGGCCACTCAGCCGGTTGTTGCTGGCGTCGCCGCTCAGGCCGTCGTCGGCGCTGCCGCCGCTCACGTTCTCAATGGACTCGAATTTGTCGCCGGTGGCGTCACCGCCGCTGGCGGTATTGGCAGCCAGGTCGATCTGCACGCCCACCGTGCTGCTGCTGTAGTCGGCCGTGTCCGAACCGTCGCCGCCGATCAGCGTGTCGGCGCCAGCGCCGCCGGCCAGCGTGTCGGCACCCTTGCCGCCGTTCAGAACGTTGTCGGCCGCGTCGCCACCCAGCCGGTCGGCGAAGCGGGTGCCCTGCAGCGCCTCGACGCGCACGAAGCGGTCGCCCGTGGCGTCACCGCCCTGGGAAGCCACCGTGTTGGACAGGTCGACCCGCACCGCCTGCGAGGCCGCGGCGTAAGAGACGATGTCGAAGCCGTCGCCGCCGTCCAGCGCGTCGGCGCCCGCGCCTCCGTCCAGCGTGTCGTCGCCGGCACCGCCTTGCAGCACGTCGTCGCCCGGGTTGCCGACCATCAGGTTGTCGCCCGCGTTGCCCTCGAGCACGTCGTCGAACTCCGAGCCCTCCAGGTTCTCGATGCTGTCGTAGGTGTCGCCGGCCGCGTCGCCGGTGTTCCCCTCGGCCTGGACCAGGCTCGCGCGCACGCCGGTCTCGGCCCCCACGTAGCTGGCCATGTCGCGGCCGTCACCGCCACGCAGTTCGTCGGCGCCGCCGGCGCCTTCGAGCGTGTCGTCGCCGCTGCCGCTTTCGAGGCGGTTGACGCCGCCGTTGCCCGTGAGTTCGTCGTCGTGGTCGGACCCGCGCAGGTTCTCCACGTCCTGCAGCCGGTCGCCCTGAGCGTCGCCAAACAGGCCCTGACCGGTGCCCAGGCTCACCTGCACGCCCTGCTTGGAGGCCGTGTAGTCCACCGTGTCGACGCCGGCGCCGCCGATCAGCTGGTCGGCGCCAGCGCCACCATCGAGCGTGTCATCGCCGGCCCCGCCGGTCAGGGAGTTGTTGCCGACGCTGCCCACCAGTTGGTCGGCGTGCGCCGAGCCGATCAGGTTCTCGATGGAGCTCAGCCGGTCGCCCTCGGCCTCGCCACCCTGGCCCACGCCGTCGGCCAGGTTCACGCGCACGGCCGCGGCCGAGTTGGCGTAGGTGGCGGTGTCGCGCCCGCTGCCGCCGATCAACTCGTCGGCGCCGCCGTGGCCCTCGAGCAGGTCGTCGCCTGCACCGCCGTCGATCCGGTTAGAGCTGGCGTTGCCGCGCAGCACGTCGGCCTGGTCGCTGCCAGTCACGTCTTCAATGCTGTCGAAGGTGTCGCCGACGGCGTCGCCGCCCGACGCGCTGCCGTCGACCAGGTCCAACGTGACGCCGGCCGCCGAGCCCGCGTAGCTGGCGGTGTCGCGCCCGGTGCCGCCAATCAGCCGGTCGGCCCCGGCGCCGCCAATGAGGGTGTCGTCGCCCTGGCCGCCGTCGAGCACGTCGTTTCCGGCGCCGCCGTCGATGCGGTCGTGACCGACCAGCCCCTCGATGGTGTCGTTGCCGGCACCGGCGCGGATATCGTCGCCCAGGCCAAAAGCGGGAAGCACAAGGCCGGCCCGGCCCTGGGCGTCGGTGTAGTCCAGATCGGCGGCCGAGCGCACGTCGCGCACCATCACCGGCACCTGCAGCAGGGCTTCGAGCGGCTCGCCGTTGAGCATGCCCTGGACTTTGACGCCGAGCATGAACTCCTGCGGCGCGTTGCTGCCGTCGGCGGCCACCGCATAGCGCACCATCGCGCGCACCGAAGTCGCGGCGGCGGGATCTTCGGGCAGGTCGAGCTGCCAGCCGGTGCCGACGCGCTTGGCGCCGACGATCTCGTAATTGCCGGGCAGGCCCGACAGCGTGATGGCGCGGACGTTGACCTCGCCGCGGCCGCTGGTGTCGATCTCGATCCAGCGCGCCCAGCCGTTGCCCATGCCGCCGGCGCCGTCTCCCCGGATCTGGTCGTCACCCGCCGAGCCTTCGATCAGCTCTGAGCGCACCTGCATGATCGACGAGCGGTCGTTGGCCGACTCCGCTGTTCCGCCGCCACCGACGATGGCCTGGCCCCCGCCGGGGTTGTCACTCTTCTGCAGGTCGACCACGTTGACCATCGACGCCCGCACACTCAGCCGTTCCGGCTCGGGCGGCGGCGGCGGCGCGATCGGCGGCGACGGCGTCGCCGATGGCGTGGGCGGCTGCTTGAAGTCACCGTTGCCCACGGTGACGATGGTCACCGGGCGCTCGGGCGCCGCCATCGCCGCCTCGCCAGTGAGCTCGGCACCCAGGCTGGTGGCCACCATGCCCGACGGAGCGGACGGACGGCTGGGAGCCTCGTCGGCGGCGGTGTCGGGCTGTCGCTCCCGGCGCTCGACATCGGGCGGCGCATCCTTCTGCACGCTGCGCGAGACGGCCTCCGAGATCTCGACCTTGCCGGCCTCGGCCAGCAAGGTCTGGCCGTCCAGGGCGCCATCGCCGAGCTGGATGCGGAAGCCCGGCTCAGCGGCTACCCGCAATGCCGCCCCTTGCAGCACCCAGGCCTGGCCGTCGGCGGTGGTGATCACCAGGTCGATGCCGGCGACGGCCACCTTGACGATGGCGGCCCGGGGGACGGGCAGGCTCACGGCACCGGAGAAGGCGGAGAGGATCTGGGGCGAGGCGCTTGACATGCGGAGGTCCTGGGGAAGTTAGGGGCGGACAAGGGCTGCGCACCACGCGAAGGGCATAGGCGCATCCCGATTCGTCCTTCATCGGCCCGCCCGGCGCGGCCTTGAGGCCGGTCCGAGCGCCACCGGTCGGGCCCACGTGACGGACTGCACGGGCCGCGGGCGGGGTTCGCACGAACTTGAGGACGCCGGCCCACGCGCGCAGCGAATCGCGGTGCGGCAAGTCCGGGATGCCCACGGGATCCTCGGCGGTGCGCGCGACACGCCAGGGGCGACAATCGCGGCCATGCCTCAGCACCGCGCCCTCATGACGCCGACGCACGCGGGGGGCCCGGCCCCTGCCGGGACCGCTGGCGCGCCCGCGACCCCCCTGCCAGACACGGAAGGCGCGCCATGCACCTGAGCATCGTCACCGGCTCGTCGCGCGGCCTGGGCCTGGCGCTCACCGAAGAGCTGCTGCAGCGCGGCCACCGCGTGCTGGCCATCGCGCGTGGCGAGACGGCCGCTCGCGTGCCCACCGGCGGCGAGCTGATCGCCTGGCGAGCCGACCTCGCCGACCCCTTGCCCGTGGCGGAGCGACTGCAGCAGTGGCTGGCCGGCCAGCCGCAACCCCCGACGGCCACGCTCCTGAACAACGCGGGCGTGGTGAGCACGCCGGGGCCGCTCGCCGACGGCGACCTGGCCGAACTGTCGACAGCCGTGCGCGTGGGGCTGGAGTCGGCACTGCTGCTGACCGCGGCGTTCCTGCGGGCCACCTCGGCCTGGACGGTGCCGCGCAAGGTGGTGCTGGTCTCCTCGGGCCTGGGCCGCCGCGCCATGGCCGGCAGCGCCAGCTACTGCGCTGCCAAGGCCGGCATGGACCACCTGGCCCGCACGGTGGCGCTCGAAGAAGCCGCGCGGCCGCACGGAGCGCGCATCGTGTCGCTGGCGCCGGGCATCATCGACACCGATATGCAGGTGCAGCTGCGCACCGCCGATAGCAGCCGCTTCCCCGAACGCGACCGCTTCCTCGGCTTCAAGACCGCCTGGCAGCTCGACAGCCCGGCGGTGGCCGCCACCAAGCTGCTGCGCTACCTGGACCGCGACGACTTCGGCAGCAACCCTGTCGGTGATGTGCGCGATGAGTGAAGCACCCCGCTCGCAAGCGCTGATCCGGGAGCTCGGCCTGCAACCGCACCCCGAGGGCGGGTGGTACGCCGAGGTCTTCCGCTCGAGCCGCCCTGTCGATGCCCAGGACGGGCGGGAAGGCCGCGTCGCGCTCACGACCATCGACTTCCTGCTCGAGCGCGGCCAAGCCAGCGCCTCTGGCACCGCGTGCGCTCCGACGAGGTCTGGCACCTGCTCGAAGGCGACGGGCTCGTGCTGTGGCTGCTGCCGCCGGATCTGTCACGCGTGTAGCGTGTCGTGCTGGGTGCCGTGGCCGCCGGCTGCCGCCCGCGCCACGTGGTGCCGGCCGACTGGTGGCAGGCTGCCGAGCCAATGGGCGCGTTCGCCTACGTCGGCGCCACCGTCGGCCCGGGTTTCGACTTTGCCGACTTCGCCTTCGGCCGCGACGACGCGGCCTTGCGTGCAGCCTTGCCCGGCCTCGCGCCCGAGCTCAAGCGGCTGCTGTAGCGCCTGCCCTGTCTCAGCCCAGGCACAGCCCCAACGCCTCGGCCGCGCGCAGCAGCTCGTGGCCCTCGGGCACGACGCGGTTGCGGCCGGCAACGTCGGCCAGCGCGACGCTGCCGCAGGTGTTGCCCTGCAGCGCCGCCATGCGGCCGAACTCGCCCCGGCTGACGAGCCCCGCCGCCGCGACGCCAAAGCGCGTGGCGAGCACGCGGTCGAAGGCCGTGGGCGTGCCGCCGCGTTGCGTGTGGCCGAGCACGGCGCTGCGCACCTCGCTCTTCAGCCGCGGTTGCAGCGCGTTCTGCAGCCGCTCGGCGGCGCCGCCCAGGCGCAAGGGGTCGGGGCTGCCGGGCAGGTGCGCGCGCACTGCCAGGCCTTGGCCGGCAGCGTGCGCGCCCTCGGCAATGCAGATCAGCGTCGACAGGCCTTGCGCCTCGCGCGCGGCGCAGAAGTCCGCCACGGTATCGACGCTGTAGGGCCGCTCGGGCAGCAGGATGACGTCGGCCGCACCCGCCAGCCCACCTTCGAGTGCGATCCAGCCGGCATAGCGGCCCATCGTCTCGCACAGCATCACGCGGCCGTGGCTGCGTGCCGTGGTGGCCAGCCGGTCCAGCGCCTCGGCCACCACGGCCACGGCGCTGTCGAAGCCGAAGGTGCGGTCGGTGTGGGCGAGGTCGTTGTCGATGGTCTTGGGCACGCCCACCACCGGCAGCCCGGCCTCGTGGAAGCGGTGCGCAATGGCCATGCTGCCGTCGCCGCCGATGGCCACCAGCGCATCGAGGCCCCAGGCACGGGCGTGGCCCAGCGCCTCGGCCGAGCGGTCGCGCGGCGGCTGCGTGCTGGAGTCGGCCGAGCGGTCGGCCGATCGATCGGCAAACGGATCGCAGGTGTTGTCGGTGCCAAGGATGGTGCCCCCCTCGGCCAAGATGCCGCTCACCTCAGGCCTCAGCAGCTCGCGCCCGCGGCCCTCGAGCAGGCCGCGGAAGCCCTGCTCGATGCCCCAGACCGTGGCGCCCTGCTGCTGCAGCGCCAGCGTCACGGCGCGGATCACCGCGTTCAGGCCGGGGCAGTCGCCACCGCCCGTGAGCACACCGATCTTCATCGCCGCCACCGCGCTGTCAGCCCGCCACCCAGGCCGCGACGTCGGCCTTGAGCTGCACCAGGTCGGCCTGCCGCGTGTACATCATGTGGCCCGCGTCGTAGTAGCGGTGCGTCACGCGCTGCAGCACCTCGGCCGGCGCATCGAGCTGCGCCAGGCTCCAGTCGCTGGCGCTGTAGGGCGTGCCCAGGTCGTAACGGCCGCTGGCGGCCAGCACCTTGAAGTGCGGATTGCGGCGCAGCGCCTGGGCCAGGTCGGTGCTGGTGCAGGTGTAGCCCATGCGCCGGGCCTCACTCTCGCCGCCGCGGATCCAGTTCCAGCCGCGGTTGACGTCGCCATTGATGACCATGTAGCGCTGCTCTAGGCCCAAGCCCAGGGTCTCGCTGAAGTAGCGCATGGCGGCCATGGCGTACGGGGCCGCGATGGCCTCGATGCCGGGGTCGAACTCCCAGTCGCGCGTGCGGCTGGCGGCCATGGGCCCGGTGCTGCGGGCCTCGAGCCGGCCGACGATCAGGCCGCGGTGGCGCAGCGCCTCGAAGAAGTAGGTCTGGTCGCTGATGCGCAGGTTTTTCTCTTCGATCAGCGTGCGCGACAGGCCCGTCAGTTCGGCCAGCCGGCGGGCCAGGCGCGAGCGGGTCTTCTCGCTTATGCGGGCGCCGGCCAGCAAGGCCGCGGCGTAGTCTTCCTGCACGAAAGCCTCGGCCGCGGCACGCGCGGCCTCGGGCGAGGCGGCCTGCGGCCCCTGCAGCAGCCCGTGGAACTGCGAGACGTTGGCAAACGCCGGCAGGAACAGCGCATAGGGCAGATCGTTGCCCGGCGCGAAGACGATGCTCTGCAGATCCATCGCCAGCGAGACGAGGATGGCGCCATTGACCACCACGCCCAGCTCGTGCAGCTGGTTGGCGATGCCGGCGCCGCGCGTCGTGCCGTAGCTCTCGCCGCACAGGTACACGGGCGAGCCAAAGCGGCGGTGCCGCGTCAGCCACAGGCGGATGACCTCGCTGAAACAAGCGATGTCGCCATCGGTGCCCAACAGCTTCTTGCGCGCGGCCTCGTCGGCGCTGAGCGACCACCCGGTGTGCGGCGGATCGATGAACACCAGATCGAAATGCTCCAGCCAGGTGTGCGGGTTGTCCTGCACACCGTAGGGGGCCGGCGGCATTGAGCCGTCGTCGGGCACGACCACGCGCTTGGGGCCGAGCGCGCCCAGGTGCAGCCAGATCGAGGCCGAGCCCGGGCCGCCGTTGAAGGCAAAGCACACCGGCCGGGTCGAGGCGCCATGCACCGTGTAGGCCGTGGTGAGCACGGCAGCCTTGGGCTCCTGAGCATCGGGCTCGGTGCCGCCGAGCACCACGGGCAGGAACTCGGCCGTCACGGCGTAGTCGAGCGTGCTGCCGCTGGCCAGCGCCACCTGCCCGGTGCTGCGCACGGCAGCGGTGCCGAGCAGCTGCTCGAAGCGGGCCTTCTGGCGCTTGGCGGCTTCATCCGGCAAGGACGCGGGCAGTGCGGCGGCGGGAGCGGGCGTGTCGGCCATGTCGGGACTTCGTCGGTCGGGTTCGGGACAGAGACGTTACCGCAGCCCCTGGCCGCGCCGCCACCTCAACCGACAGCCGAGCCGCCGATGAAGGCCGCGTAGCGCACCAGGTCGACGTTGCCGCCGCTGACGATGACCCCCACGCGCTGCCCGCGCGCCGGCACCACGCCTTCGAGCAGCGCCGCCGCGGCCAGGCAGCCGGTGGGCTCGACGACCATCTTCATGCGCTCGGCAAAGAAGCGCATCGTGCGCACGAGCTGCTCGTCGCTGACGGTGACGATGCCCTGCACGAGGCGCTGGATGACGGGGAAGGTGAGCGCGCCGCTGTGCTGCGTCTGCGCGCCGTCGGCGATGGTCTTGGGCGTGTCGATGTGCACGATGCGCCCGGCCGCCAGACTCTGCTGCGTGTCGTTGCCGGCCTCGGGCTCGACGCCGATCACCACTGCGCCCGGGCTCGCAGCCTGCGCCGCCACGGCGCAGCCGGCGATGAGGCCGCCGCCGCCCACGCACACCAGCAGCAGGTCCAGCGGGCCGGTCTCCTGCAGCAGCTCGGCCGCGGCCGTGCCCTGCCCGGCCATCACGTGCGCGTGGTCGTAGGGCGGGATCAGCGTCATGCCGCGCTGCTCGGCGAGCTGGCGGCCGATCGCCTCGCGGTCTTCGGTGTAGCGGTCGTAGAGCACGACTTCGCTGCCGGGCTGCCCCGATTGGTAGCCGCGCGTGGCGGCAAGCTTGGCGGCGGGCGAATCGTGCGGCATCACGATGACCGAGGGCATGCCCAGCATGCGTGCCGACAGCGCGATGGCCTGCGCGTGGTTGCCCGATGAAAAAGCGATCACGCCGCGCCGGCGCTGCTCGGGCGTGAACTGCGCCAGCGCGTTGAAGGCGCCGCGGAACTTGAAGGCGCCCATGCGCTGGAAGTTCTCGCACTTGAAGAACAGCTGCGCGCCGGTGCGTTCATCGGCCGTGCGGCTGGTGAGCACGGGCGTGCGCAGCGCGTGACCTTCGAGCCGGCGCCCGGCCGCGGCCACGTCGTCGGCGGTGATGGTGAGGGGGGAAGCGCTCAGGTTCATGGCGTGGAAGTCGAGGCAGGCGCCTGCGGGCCCTGGAAGCCGCCGCGGCGGAAGGTCAGCACCAGCGTATCGCGGTGGCTCGGCTGGCCGGCCTCCACGGGCTGGATGGGGGTGGACTCGTGGATCACGCGTTCGTCGTCGAGCAGCAGCACGCTCCAGGGCTCGGCCAGCTGGAATCGCACGCCCTGCGGGCCGCGCGCGTCGAACACCCGGGTCTCGCCGCCGCGCACGTTGTGACGGCCCACGAGCACCACGGCCACAAGGTCGACGCCGTCGCGGTGCGCGCCCTCGGGCGTGGGGCGGCCGATGCCTTCGTCGGCGTCGATGCGGAGGGGGTGTGCTTCCACGAACCAGGGCTGGCTGCCGCGCAGGCCGTCGGCCACGCCCGCCAGCGCCATCAGCAGGCGCTGCCAGTCGGCGTCGGCCGTCCAGGCTGTGGGCAGCGGCTCGAAGTGGCGCTCGATGCCCCCGTGCAAGGCGTTGTAGTCCAGCGGCTGCCAGTGCGGCCGGTGCGGCGCGGCCTCGACACGGCCGCCGTCGACGACAAAGCAGCCATGGCGGCGGCGCCGATAGCGACCCCCGTCGCGCAGGTAGTGGTCGGGCGGCAGGCTGTCCCAGGCGCGGGTCCAGCGCGCCTCGGCCTCGGGCCCAATGCCGGCGAGGTGCTGCAGCGATGCCTCGTCGAGCACAGCCCAGCCGGCGCTAGCGAGTTGGGCCCCGAGGTCGGGCAAGGCGGTCAGCGGAGGTGGCGGGTACATGGTCGGTGTCGAGGTCGGGGTCGGGCGTGCGGGTTTGGCAAGCCGGCATTCTGGGGGAGGCTCCTCAGTCCGCTGTCAGCGGATTGCGGGGTTGGCGGGCTAGCGTCCCGCACATGGCTCCGTTTCCGCCCCCGCCGCTCGCCCCGTCGCCCGACACCGACGAGGCCGAACTGCTGCCCCTGGTGGCCGTGATCGAGCTGAAGTGGCTGGCTGCCGGCATCGGCCAGCACCTGCACGTCGAACGCATGCAGCACGACGCGGTGTACGCCCGCGCCGTGCTTGACGCCGCGGAGTCGGGCTCCAGCGCGCCGCTGCGGCTCGCAGCCGCCCGCCTGAAGGTGATGCTGGCGCGGGCCGTCGACGAGATCTAGAAGCCGCTGCTGCGCCTGCGTGGGCGGCCCGCCGCGGCAGGGCTGCGGTCATGGCCACCCGTGCGCTGTCATCACGCCGCGCCACAATGCGCGCTGTTTGAACCGCCCCGCGAGAACGTGTCCCAAGCCCCCGCTGCCAAGCCCAAACCGCTGCTCGAGATTGGCATCACCATCTTGCTGCCGGCCCTCGTGCTCATGCAGCTCAGCAGTGCCGAGCGCCTGGGCCCCTTGCGGGCGCTGCTGCTGGCGCTGGCGTTTCCGCTCGCCTGGGGCCTGTGGGACGCTGTCAAGCGCCGCAAGCTCAACTGGATGGCGGTGCTGGGCGTGGTCAGCACGCTGCTCACCGGCGGCATCGGCCTGCTGGCGCTCGACGCGCGCTGGCTCGCAGTCAAGGAAGCTGCGGTGCCGGGCTTCATCGGCCTCGTGATCCTCGGCTCCATCTGGGCGCGGCGCCCGTTGATCCACCTGTTGGTGTTCAACGCGTCGCTGTTCGATGTCGAGCGTGTGAACGCGGCCCTGCAGTCCAAGGGCAACCAGGCCGCGTTCAACACGCGCCTGCGCCAGGGCACCGCGCTGCTGGCCCTGACCTTCTTCTTCTCGTCGGTGGCCAACTACGTGCTGGCCCGCGCGGTGGTGACCAGCCCTGCCGGCAGCGAGGCCTTCAACCAGGAGCTCGGCCGGCTTACGCTGCTGAGCTACCCCGTCATCGCGATCCCGTCGACGGTGATGATGATGGCGCTGCTGTGGTGGCTGGCGCGCCAGGCCAAGCAGCTGACGGGCCTCGACATGGGCGACATGCTGCACCAGGGTTGACGAGCCCCGGGCAGCACCTGCGCGCTGACGTGCGCGACGTGCAACCGCCGGAACTGCGCGTCAATGCGCACGCCTTGAGTGGTGTGGCACTGAACCCCGGCCTCGGTGGGCTGGAGGCCAGAGCCCCAAGCCTTGCAGGCCGAGGGACTGCTGCCGCCCACGCCCCTAGATGATGATCGGCTCGGGCTCGAGACGGATGCCGAAGCGGCCGTAGACCGACTCCTGGATGGCGCGCGCCAGTGTCACCACCTCGGCGCCGATGGCGCCGCCGCGGTTGACGAGCACCAGCGCCTGCTTGTCGTACACGCCGGCGCGGCCGATGCTCTTGCCCCTCCAGCCGCAGGCGTCGATCAGCCAGCCGGCGGCCAGTTTGCAGCTGCCGTCGGGCAGCGGGTAGTGCACGATCTCCGGGTCGCGGCCGATAATGTCCTTGCACTGCTCGGCGCTCACCACCGGGTTCTTGAAGAAGCTGCCGGCGTTGCCGATGACCGCCGGGTCGGGCAGCTTGGCACGGCGGATCGCGCAGACCCAGTCTGCCACCGTCTGCGCATCGGGCTCGGCAATGCCCGACTCGGCGCGCTTGCGCTCGAGGTCGAGGTAGCCGAGCACAGGTTGCCAGGGCTTGGGGCAGCGGAACCGCACGCGCGTGATGAGCGATTTGCCCGCCAGGCCACCGAAGCCGTCGTGCTTGAACACGCTGTCGCGGTAGCCGAAGCGGCAGGCCGCGGCGTCGAGCGTGACGCAGCGGCCGGTGACCAGGTCGACGGCGTCGAGCGAGTCGAAGCGGTCTTTCAGCTCCACGCCATAGGCGCCGATGTTCTGCACCGGCGCCGCGCCCACGGTGCCAGGGATCAGCGAGAGGTTCTCCAGGCCCGGCCAGCCTTGCGCCAGCGTCCAGGCCACCGTGTCGTGCCAGTTCTCGCCGGCGCCGGCCTCGACGATCCAGGCCTCGTCCGTCTCGGCGACGAGGCGTCGGCCGCGCACCTCGACCTTCAGCACCACGGCATCGAGGTCCTTCGTGAGCACGAGGTTGCTGCCGCCGCCCAGCACGAACTGCCGGTCGCGGCCCCACTCGGGGTGGTCGACGACACGGCGCACGTCGGCGTCGCAGGTGATGCGGACCAGCGTGCGGGCCACCGCCGGCAGACCGAAGCTGTTGTGGTGGCGCAGGCTGGCGCGGTGTTGCACCTGCAAGGTGCCGGATGGGTCGGTCATGCGAGAATTTTCATGCATCCCCTTGCCGCTTCCGAGCCTTTCATGCCCAGTTTCGACACTGTCATCGAGCCCGATCTGGTCGAACTGAAAAACGCCGTCGACCAGGCGAACAAGGAAATCGGCACACGCTTCGACTTCAAGGGCTCAAGTTCCAAGGTCGAATTTGCCGAGAAGAGCGCCAAGGAGCGCGAGATCACGCTTTTCGGCGACAGCGACTTCCAGCTCGAGCAGGTGCGCGACGTGCTGCTGGCGCGACTGGCCAAGCGCGGCGTCGACATCCGCTTTCTCGACCTCTCGGCCAAGCCCGTCAAGCTGGGCGGCGACAAGCTCAAGCAGCCGGTGGCGGTGAAAAGCGGCATCGACGCCGAGTCGTCCAAGAAGGTGCAGCAGGCGCTGAAGGCCAGCAAGCTGAAGGTTCAAGGCGCCATCCAAGGCGACAGCGTGCGCGTGACGGGCGCAAAGAAAGACGATCTGCAGGCCGCGATGGTGCTGTTGCGCAAGGAACTGGCCGACCTTCCGCTGTCCTTCAACAGCTTCCGTCCCTGATGTCTGTGCGGCGCCTGCTGGCGTGTGGACTGGTTCTGGCAGCCGTCAGCACGGCAGCCCCGGCCCAGGGCGTCGTGCTCTCGGGCCGCATGGGCGATCGGGCGCTGCTGGTGGTTGACGGCCAGCCGGTCACGTTGCAGCCGGGCGCCAGCGGCGCGGGGGTGACGCTGCTGCGCTGGCAGGGCGACGAAGCCGAGGTGCAGATCGGCGGCCAGCGGGCGCGGCTGCGCCTGGGCGGCACGCCCACGATGGTGGGTGGCGCGGTGCCGCGGCAGGCGGCGCGCGACATCGTCGTCACTGCCAGCTCGGGCGGGCACTTCACGCCCGCGGGCGCCATCAACGGCCGCCCGGTACGCTTCTTGGTGGACACCGGCGCCACGCTGGTGGCGCTGGGTCGCGACGAGGCCCAGCGCCTGGGTCTTGATCTGGCGAATGCCCGCGCCGGCATCAGCCAGACGGCCAATGGCCCGGTGCCGGTGCAGATCGTCGTGCTCGACCGCGTCCGAGTGGGTGACGTCGAGATCACGCAGGTCGGCGCCGTGGTGATACCGCAGCCCATGCCCTACGTGCTGCTGGGCAACAGTTTCCTCACGCGCTTCCAGATGCGCCGCGACAACGACGTCCTCCGCCTAGAACTTCGCTGAGGCGCCGTCTGCCCTTGTCGCGGACGGAACAGCCGCGAATCGAACGATCGTGCTAAAACGCGGCGCATCGATGGAGACGACATGGACCTGAACTTCACCCCCGAGGAACTGGCGTTCCGCCACGAGGTGCGCGACTGGGTGGCACAGCACCTGCCCAACGACATCGCGCACAACGTGCGCCATGCGCTGCGCCTGTCGCGCGAGGATCACCAGCGCTGGGCCCGCATCCTCGGCGCCAAGGGCTGGCTCGGCTGGGGCTGGCCCCAGCAGTTCGGCGGCCCGGGCTGGAACGGCGTGCAGAAGCACCTGTTCGAGGAAGAGTTGGCGCTGGCCTGCGCGCCGCGTGTCATCCCCTTCGGCCCGGTGATGGTGGCGCCGGTGATCATGGCCTTCGGCAATGCCGAGCAGCAGCAGCGCTTCCTTCCCGGCATCGCCAGCGGCGAGGTGTGGTGGAGCCAGGGCTACAGCGAGCCCGGCTCGGGCTCGGATCTGGCCAGCCTGAAGTGCCGCGCCGAAAGGCAAGGCAACACCTATGTCGTCAACGGCCAGAAGACCTGGACCACGCTCGGCCAGTACGGCGACTGGATCTTCTGCCTCGTTCGCACCAGCAACGAGGGCAAGCCGCAGACCGGCATCAGCTTCCTGCTCATCGACATGAAGTCGCCCGGCATCACCGT
>JBIJAP010000241.1:0-5722 GCA_044345715.1 Rubrivivax sp. | reverse complement strand
AGCAGACCGCGACACGCGACAGAGGTGCTCGAAATCAGTCAATCAGCCGCGCCTCCGCAGATCTTGGTCACCTTGGCGTGTTCGGCGATGTTCTGCCGCCCACGCTCCTAGGCTCTGATGTTTCCCGGCCGCTGGTGGACCCGCAGCAGCATCGCCCGACGACGACGCTTGCCGCGTGGCGCAGCCGCCGCAGGCCAGCGCGACCATCGCTACAGCAACCCATGTCCACGGGGCCCACCCCGCCGTGGAGGAGCCCAAGCTCACTTCTTCGCTGAAGCTGCCGCCTTTTCATAGGCTGCGTGTAAGTCCTTGCCGGCCTTGGTGAAGCCCTCCTTGGTCGCGTCCCACGCATTGCTGGTGGCCTTACCCATCTTCTCCAACTGGGCCTGGGCCTCCTTCTTCTTGGCATGGAGCTCCTGTATGTTCTTCTCGTGCGCGGCCTTGGTTTCGGCCGTGGAGTTCTTGGCCTGCTTGGACATCTCAGCGATCTGCTTGTCCGTCGCTGCAATCAGCTTCTTGCCTTCGGTCACGGCCGCTTCCTTCTGTTCGTGGGTGAAGGTCTTCACCTTGTCCCACGCAGTCGGCGTCGGGGCCTCGCCGGCGGCAAAGACTGAAAGGCTGGTGGCCACGAGCAGCGCGGCGGCTGCAATGCGGTTGAACTTGAGCATGCTGAAACTCTCCTGGTTTGGAAGCGCCACCCGCGGGTGCGTTCTTCTTGCAATTGGCCCACTGACGGAGGGCCAGTTCCCGTTCACTCCATGCCGATGCTCGCCTCGATACGAAAGAACTGCTCAGCCGTTCGATGGACTTCCAGGCGGTGCTCCTTGCGTGCCTCGTCGGTGGCGTCGAAATCGATCTTCGCGGCCTGCACCGCGCGGCAGGTCATGTAGGCTTTGGCCCTCGGTTCCTTGATGTCGTCGAGGTAGTCGTTGACGGCGGCCACTAGCCCGGCCTTGCGGCGGAACAGGTCGACGTGCGCGGCGTAGTCGGCCGGCTTTTCGGCCATCAGCCCTCTGGCGCAATCAGCGAACTCCAGGGCGCCGCAAGACGCGGGCAGCTTGACATCGGGCAAGCGAAGGCCGCTGGCCTTGACCGCCGCATCGGCTTCGAGCAGCGTCTGCAGCATGCCGTCCTGGTAGCTGTTGGCGTGCACGTACAGCGGCTCTTCGCAGCTTTCACAGACGGGGGTCAGCGCCGACACCAGCCACTCCATCAAGGTGCCGCGTGCCGCACGCTGTTTGCGCACGATTTCGCTGTCGATCGCCCTGATGCTGTCGATGGGCGATTCGAGCTGGGCACAGGTTTCCGCCTCCCACGCGGCCAGCAGGTCGTCGTAGCTGGCATTGGGCTTGTCGCCGCGCGGCAGCAGGTCGCCGCGCACCAGCAGGCGCTTGGCCTTGGCATCGTAGGCAAAGCTGATGCGGCGGTATGCGATGGGCCAGTCCGACAGCGAGCTGACGTTCAGTTCCAGCAGCGGCCGGCGCGACAGAGCGCGGTGCACGGCCCAGAAGCCTGCATGCGTGTGCGCCGAGATATAGACCAGGGGGTGGTCCAGCCGCGCCATCGTGCTGCGCAGCAAGGTGCGCGTCGGCAGGCCCAGCGACCGCCAGTTGTGATGTCCTGCAAAGACGACGATGTCACCCTGCTTCACGGCCTCACCGACCCAGCGGTCGACGACTTCAAACTGGTCAGGGTGGATGTGCCCCTGGCTCCCTGGGCTGCGGCCCATGAGCACGTCCCAGGTCCCGACCAGGGCACCGGACTGGTTGGTGTCCAGAGCAATCATAACGACGCGGCGGTCCGCACCCGGCGCACGCGGAAGCACCAGGCGCTGGGTCAGGAAGGAAGCTGCATACCGGTAGCCGTCGATCAGCTTGGCTTCGATGGCCGACAGAAAGGCACCAGGCATCGGGTTGCGCCAGCTCACCCGATACGGTCCGACCGCCGGCGCAGCCCGCAGCTCTGGCGCTTCCGCCTGCACCCTGGCGTGCTCGTTGATATATAGAGACTGATGAAGTCGCGCTTGGTGAAGGCCTCACGCGCGGTCTTGTGTTTGCTGTCTTCTCGCGCCGCACCGCGCCGGCAGGCCCGATTCCACTTCGCGGCCTCTGAGTCCAGCACGGCCTCCAGCACGTTGTAGCCGTAGATGCCGAACATAAGCCCATCGTGGTTGCCCGGCAGGATCGCGCCGCTGCGCCCAGTGGCCCGAAAGATCTTGGTCATGCGTTCGGCTTCGGTGCGGCATGACAAGTCCATCACGTCGCCCAGGTGGATGTAGGGCTCGTTCGGAAAGCGCTGCAGGGCCCACTCCATCGTCCGGCGGCCGAACAGGGGCAGCTCCGGGGGGCGCTGCGTGACCTCAACGTAGGCGTCGACCGCGCTGTCGTTGTCATGCAGCGGGTAGCCCGTGGACAGGTGCTCCTGCGTGTCGCCGATGGCCACAAAGGGCGTCGTCAGGTCGGTGTAGTTTGCGCTGGGCTCGGGGCCTGGGCCGGCCTGTGGAACAAAGCTCGCGCAACCAGCCAGGATCAATGCGACCAGCGCGGCGCTCGCGCGCCCCGCTAGCCTGGAGAGGTGATGAAAGGACACAAGCGTCGCCATGCTCAGTAGTAGCTGGCCGGGGCCAGCTTGAAGACCAGGTTCTGCACGCGCTGCCAGAAGCTGCGCGCGGGCTGGGTCGTGCGCTCGCCGGCGCTGCTGGTCCAGCGCAGGCTGCCGTCCGCATCGCGCGTGACCTGCCAGCTGTTCATGGCGTCCATGTCACGTTCCATGCGTTGGGCCAGATCGCCAGCCAGCGGCGGGCTGTCGATGACCACACCCATCTCGGAGTTGAAGATCTCCGAGCGCGGGTCGAGGTTCATCGAGCCGATGAAGCCGCGCACGCGGTCGATGACCATCGCCTTGGTGTGCAGGCCGACAAAGCCGGAGCGAACCGGTGGCGTGTCTACCAGTTCGGCCTGGATCGCAGCATCGGCGCGCAATTCATGAAGCTGGGCGCCGGTTTCCAGGATCGGCTTGCGCCAGCGCTCGTAGTGTGAGTTGACGGCAGGCACGTCGTGCGACGACAGAGAATTGGTCAGGATGCGCACCTTCACGCCCCGGCCGGCGAGCTCTCGCAGGTCGCTGATGAAGATGTCGTCGGGGATGATGTAGGCATTGGTGATCAGCACCTCGCGCTGGGCAGAGCGCATCAGCGCGCGGAACGCCTCGGGCATGTGGTTTCGCGACGTGGCGGCGCGCGATGGCGGGTCGGTGTGCACCACGCTCGTGCCAATCGACACCATGTCCGGCAGCCGGTCCACATCGCGCGCCCGGCCACTTGCGTCAGACAGAAACGCCTTCATCGCGGGGTGGGCCGCCGCCTCAGGAGGCAGTTCGATCGTCTCGGGCGTCAATGTGACTTTCTCTGTCCCCTTGTAGGGCGGAATCCGGCGCACCCAGTTGCTGTTCCAGTAGCGGTCGAAGACGGCGCTGCCCTGTCGCGCCACCGGGCCGATGCCGATCACGTCGAGGTCGTGGAAGTTGAACTCGGTGTCCAGGCCCATGTACTCGTCGCCGATGTTGCGGCCCCCGATGATCGCCACCCGGTTGTCAACGATCATCTGCTTGTTGTGCATGCGGCGGTTGATGCGCTCGAACTCGATCGCGCCCTCGACCACACGGCCCACCCAGTCACGGGCGTGCCAGCCGTTGAAGACGCGGACTTCAATGCGGGGATGCCGATCCACCCGCGCCAGCAACTCGTCGCGCAGCTCCGGGCTGGTCATGCGGCGCAGCATCGTGCTCAGGTCATCGAACAGGATGCGCACCTTGACGCCGCGATCAGCTGCAGCGATGACGCGCGACAGCAGCAACTGGCCCGATACGTCACCGAACCAGACGTAGTACTGAAGATCGATCGAGTGGGCGGCGTTTTCGATGAGGGCCACGCGCCAGGTCAACCCGTCGGCATTGCGCTCGAGCAGGCGGAACCCCGAGGCTTCCGTGCCATGCAGGGCCGCGAGGCGTTGCTCAACCGCAGCAAGGCGCCCCTGTGCACCGGGAGCCTGGGCGAACTCGGTCGGCGGCTTGTCGGTGGGCAGCGTCGTGGCGCAACCCGACAAGACCAAGGGCAACACCATGCAAGCGGCGCGGCACCAGCGAACGTGAAGCGAGCTCAAGGACATGGGAATTCTGCTGGACCGGTTTTGAAGGTCGCCGGCATGGCACACCGCTGGCCACTGCGTGCACGCGTGCGCCAAGGCCAGAGTGGATCAGTTCGTCCCATTCATCGCTATCCTAGTTGCGCACGCTCTGGTCATGCGACCTCTTCACGGGCCCGTGGGGACATGCGAAGCTCCACGGCAGATCCGGCCGGTGCGACAGCCGCGCCACCTTCAGGCCGATCTCGGTGACGTAGGCCTGGATCGGCGCGTTCTGGTAGAGACCGTGTTCGTCGAGCAGCGCCTCGCGGGCCTGTTCGGCCTGTTCGGCGAGCTGCGCCTCGGTCAGCGTGCTCACCTCGGCCCGTTCCGTGACCGGATTGAAGATCGTGTGGCTGGCGCAGCCGCCCAGCGCCAGCGTGGCCAGCAGCGCCAGCGCGGCGGCCCGGCGTTGGAAGGTGGCGTTGCGGGGCATGGGCCGCAGCGTAGCGCGGCCCGGCCACTTACGATGGCGGCCCCCGACTCGAGCGAGCACCGTGGACGCGGCTCCCATCTCTGTGACCCAGGTCTGCTGCGGCTCGACGCGCAGCGTGGCCATCGCCGGCAGGCGCATCGCCACCGCCATCCACAAGCAGCCCGTGGCCGGGCGCGTGGGCGTCGGGACGCTCGGGCTGGCCGGCGACGAACAGGCCGACCTGGCCCGCCATGGCGGGCTGTCCAAGGCCGTGTACGCCTACCCGCAGGCCCACCTGGCGTTCTGGCAGACCGTGCGCGCCCAGGCGCGGCAGGCGCTGTGGGACGAGCCCGTGCCGCCCGGCCTGTTCGGCGAGAACCTGCTGCTGGCCGGCGTGCGCGAGGCCGATCTCTGGATCGGTGACCGGCTCGTCGGCCCCGACGCCACCTTCGTGGTGAGCGAGCCGCGCACGCCCTGCTTCAAGTTCGATGCCGCGATGGGCTTTGCGCAGGCCGGCAAGCTGATGGCCCAGAGCGGCTTCTGCGGTGCCTACTTGGCTGTGCTGCACACGGGCAGCGTGGCTGCCGGCGACCCGCTGGTGCTGGAGCCCGGCCCGCGCGAAGTGAACCTGCGCGAGCTGTTCCGCGCCCGCACCGGCCGTTCAGGGGGCTGAAGCCACCACTGGCCGGCCTTGATTGGCCGCTGCCGTGGCACAGTCGCGCGCCATGCTTGCCTACCGCCACGCGTTCCACGCCGGAAACCACGCCGATGTGCTCAAGCACGTGGTGCTGATGTCGGTGCTCGAGTACCTCAACACCAAGCCCGCGGGCTGGCGCTGCATCGACACCCACGCCGGCGCCGGCGGCTATTCGCTCGAAGGCAGCTACGCGCAGAAGAAGGCCGAGTTCGCCGACGGCATCGGCCGCCTGATGGCGCGCGACGATCTGCCGCCCCCGGTGGCGGCGCTGGTGCAGCAGGTGCGCGCCTTCAATGACGGCAAGGCGCTGAAGCAATACCCCGGCTCGCCCGCGCTGGCGCGCTCGCAGCAGCGCGCGCAGGACCAGCTGCGCCTGTTCGAGCTGCACCCCACCGACTACAAGATCCTCGCCTCCTACCTGGGCACCGA
>JBIJAP010000240.1:0-5752 GCA_044345715.1 Rubrivivax sp. | reverse complement strand
GCCTCCAGCCTTGACCAGGCCGGCCCGATGGCACGCAGCGCCGAAGACTGCGCGCTGCTGCTCAGCGCCATGGCCGGCTTCGACGAGCGCGACGCCACCAGCGCCCAGCGCCCGGCCGCCGACTACGCCGCGCTGATGCGCACGCAGCGCGAAGGCGCCAGCGCCTCGCGGCCGCTGCAGGGGCTGCGCATCGGTCTGCCGAAGGAGTTCTTCCCGGCCGCGCTGGCCGCCGACGTGCACGCCGCCGTGCGCGGCGCGCTGGCTGAGCTGGAAAAGCTCGGTGCCACGCTGGTCGACGTGAGGCTGCCGCGCACGGAGCTTTCCATCCCGGTGTACTACATCATCGCGCCGGCCGAGGCGAGCTCCAACCTCAGCCGCTTCGACGGCGTCAAGTTCGGCCACCGCGCCGCGCAGCACGGCGACCTGCTCGACCTCTACAAGAAAAGCCGCGCCGAGGGCTTCGGGCCTGAGGTGAAGCGCCGCATCATGATCGGCACCTACGTGCTGAGCCACGGCTACTACGACGCTTACTACCTGCAGGCGCAGAAGCTGCGCCGCATGATCGCCGACGACTTTGCCGCCTGCTTCCGCGACTGCGACGTGATTGCCGGCCCGGTGGCGCCGAGCGTGGCCTGGAAACTGGGCGAGCAGGCCGGCGATCCGCTGCAGGCCTACCTCGCCGACATCTTCACGCTGCCGGCCAGCCTGGCCGGGCTGCCGGGCATGAGCGTGCCGGCCGGCTTTGCGGCCAACGGCATGCCAGTCGGCTTGCAGCTCATCGGCCGCCACTTCGACGAAGGCACGCTGCTGCACGCCGCCCATGCGCTGCAGCAGGCCACCGACCATCATCTGTTGGAGCCCCCAGGCTCCCTTCAGTCGCCACCCCCCAAGGGGGCCGGCCCGGCTTGGGAGCGGCCCGGCGCCGGGCGGGAGCCGGTGCTGTGACCGCCGCCCTGCTCGTCCGCGGCTACGAGGTCGTCATCGGCCTCGAAACCCACGCCCAGCTCGCCACGCAGAGCAAGATCTTCAGCGGCGCCGCCACCGCCTTTGGTGCGGCGCCCAACACGCAAGCCTGCGCGGTGGACCTGGCGCTGCCGGGCACGCTGCCGGTGCTCAACCGCGGCGCGGTGGAGCGCGCCATCCGCTTCGGCCTGGCGGTGGGCGCGCACGTGGCGCCGGTGAGCATCTTCGCGCGCAAGAACTACTTCTACCCGGATCTCCCGAAGGGCTACCAGATCAGCCAGTACGAGGTGCCGGTGGTGCAGGGCGGCAAGGTGGAGTTCATGCTCGACGGCCGCCTGCGCGCCGTGCGCCTGACCCGCGCCCACCTCGAAGAAGACGCGGGCAAGAGCCTGCACGAGGAGTTCCACCTGCCCGACGGCCGCCCGGCCACTGGCGTGGACCTCAACCGCGCCGGCACGCCGCTGCTGGAGATCGTCTCCGAGCCCGACATGCGCTCTGCCGCCGAGGCGGTGGAGTACGCCAAGGCGCTGCACGCACTGGTGGTGTGGCTGGGCATCTGCGACGGCAACATGCAGGAAGGCAGCTTCCGCTGCGACGCCAACGTCAGCGTGCGCAGGCCCGGCGCGCCCTACGGCACGCGGCGCGAGATCAAGAACCTCAACAGCTTCCGCTTCCTGCAGCAGGCCATCGACGTTGAGGTGCAGTGGCAGATCGACCGCGTCGAGGACGGCCTGGCCATCGAGCAGGCCACCGTGCTGTTCAACCCCGACGCCCAGGGCGGCCGCGGCGAAACGCGCGCCATGCGCACCAAGGAAGACGCGCACGATTACCGCTACTTCCCCGACCCCGACCTGCCGCCGCTGGTGATTGCGCCCGATTGGGTGGAGCGCGTGCGCGAGGCCCTGCCCGAACTGCCGCGCGCGATGGCCGCGCGCTTCGAGCGCGACGACGGCCTGCCGGCCTACGACGCAGCCATGATGACGCAGAGCCTGGCGTTCGCGCGCTACTACGAGGCGGTGCGCAACGCGGGTCGAGCGCTGGAGGGCGACCGCTCCACGGCCGCGTGGCCGAAACTGGCGGCCAACTGGCTGATGGGCGAAGTGAGCAAGCGGCTGAACGCGCAAGACAGCGACATCGCCGCCGTGGCCCTGCAACCCGCCACGCTGGCGGCGTTGATCGGCCGCGTCGTCGACGGCACGGTGTCGAACAACGGCGCACGCCAGGTCTTCGAGGCCCTGTGGAGCGGCGAGGCCGCCGATGTCGATGCCGTCATCGCCGCCAAGGGCCTGAAGCAGATGAGCGACAGCGGCGCGCTCGAGGCGATCGTCGACGAGGTGCTGGCGAAAAACGAGAAGTCGGTCGCCGAATTCCGCGCCGGCAAGGACAAGGCTTTCAACGCGCTGGTCGGCCAGATCATGAAGGCCAGTCAAGGCAAGGCCAACCCGGCACAGGCCGGCGAGCTGCTGAAGAAGAAGCTCGGCGGCTGAGCGGCCGCACTGACACGTGCCCTAAGGGCGGGCGCCCGCGCCGCGCGGCGCTGACGCCAACGGCAGCGGCCCGAGCGAGCCCGGCGCCGCACCCGCCCACAGGCGGCGCAGGCGGTCGAGCTCGGCGTCGTACAGCCGGTTGATGCGGCCGAGTTCGGCCTCCTGCGTCGCAGTGGCCGAGCGCTGGGCCGCGGCCGACGCGTCGTTGGCGTCGAGTGCCGAGCGCAGGTTCGGCGGCAGCGGCTTGCCGACGTAGAACTCGGCTTCCTCGAGCAGCGGCTTGCGCGCCAACTCGAGCTCGCGCAACCGCAGCTCGGTGGTGCGAATGGCCAACCGCACAGTGTCGAGCGACGCCTCGCGGGCGCGCTGGTGGGCGGCCTCGTTGGGGTAGCGCGCCATCAGGTTGCGATCACGGCGCGCGGCATCGGCCGCGGTGGCGCGGGCATCGGCCGCGGCGCGGTCGCGGGCGTCCTTCTCGGCGCGCTCCTCGGCCGTCAGCGTCGGCGGCAGCATGCCGCGCACCGAGCCGTCGCGGTTCAGAATCTGCTGTTCCTTGTGCCGACACTCGGCGATGGGCCGGTCGGCGGTGAGACGGCGGCCGTTGGAATCGACGCAGGTGTAGATGCCGGAGCTCGGCTGCGCCCATGCGGCCGCCACCGGCAGCAGGCAAAGCGCGACAAGCGCGACACGGCGCATCGCCATCAGCCGGCCGGCTGCACGCCGTAGCGCGTGCGGTAGGCCTCGACGGAAGCGGCGTGCTGCGCGAGCGAGGCGTCGGCGCTGTCGCGCAGCCACTGCAGCAGGTCGGCCAGCGTGGCCACGGCCACCACCGGCAGACCGAGTTCGCGGGTGACGAACTGCACCGCGCTCCACGGTGCCTCAGCGCCGCCTTCCTGGGTGGCACGCTCCTGGCGATCGAGCGCAATGGCCACGCCGGCGGGCACGGCACCCGCGGCGCGGATCATCGTGATCGACTCTCGCACCGAGGTGCCGGCCGAGATGACGTCGTCGATGATCAGCACGCGGCCCCGCACGGGCGCACCCACCAGCGTGCCGCCTTCGCCGTGGTCTTTGGCTTCCTTGCGGTTGTAGGCGTAGGGCAGGTTGTGGCCTGCACGAGCCATTTCCACGGCCACGGCCGAGGCCAGCGTGATGCCCTTGTAGGCGGGCCCGAACAGCATGTCGAAGGCCAGCTCGCCCGAGGCACGGGCCTGCAGCAGACGACTTGCATAGAATGCCGCGAGCTCGCCGAGCTTGGCGCCGTCGTCAAAGCCGCCGGCATTGAAGAAGTAGGGCGACAGACGCCCGGCCTTGGTCTTGAACTCTCCGAAGCGCAGCACGCCCGCGCGCAAGGCGAAGGGCACGAAGGCCTGTGCAATCGGGTCGGTGGCAGCGGCGCTCATCGCATGTCGACCGGCGGGCGGTGGAGGAGTTCCTTGGGCTTCAGACTGGTCACGCTCAACCTCAACGGCATCCGTTCGGCTGCGAAGAAGGGCTTCGTCGCATGGGCTGAAGCTGCGAACGCCGATTGTATGGGGGTGCAGGAGGTCAAGGCCCAGGGCGCTGACGTGGCCGGGACGCTCGACCGGCTCGGGCCGCTGCAGGGCCACTTCCATTTCGCGCAGAAGAAGGGCTACTCTGGTGTCGGGCTGTACCTGAAGAAGGCGCCCAGCGACGTGATCACCGGCTTCGGCGACCCGGAGTTCGACGACGAGGGCCGCTGGATCGAGGCGCGCTACGACACCGCCCAGCGCAAGTTCAGCGTCATCAGCTGCTACTTCCCCAGCGGCAGCAGCAGCGAAGAGCGCCAGGCGGCGAAGTTCCGCTTCCTGTCGAAGATGCTCCCGCACCTGGTGCGTCTGAGGGCCGAGCGCGAGTTCGTCCTGATGGGCGACGTCAACATCGCCCACCAGCCGATCGACCTCAAGAACTGGCGCTCGAACCAGAAGAACAGCGGCTTCCTGCCCGAAGAACGCGCCTGGCTCGACCAGCTGTTCGGCAGCGTCGGCCTCGTCGACGTGTTCCGCACGCTCGACCCGCGGCCCAACCAGTACACGTGGTGGAGCAACCGCGGCCAGGCCTGGGCCAAGAACGTGGGCTGGCGCATCGACTACCAGCTGGCCACACCTGCCGTGGCTGCGACGGCGAAGAAGGCCTCGATCCATCTCGAGCCGCGCTTTTCCGACCACGCGCCGCTGACCATCGACTACGACTGGACGCTCTGAACGCCGGGCCGGGCGAGCGGGTGCAGGCGCTCAGGCGGCGCGCGCCTCGAGCATCAGCTTGCGCACCTCGTCGATCAGCGCCGCACCGATCTGCTGGGCCTCGACGGCATCGACCTGCAGGCCGTCGAGATCGGCCTCCACCTCCTCGCGGCGGCGCCGCGAGAGGGCGTCGAGGATGCGCTGGCGCACCGGCTCGCCCGACAGCGGCGCCAGCAGCTTGGCCAGCTCAAGGCTGTCGCGGCGCGAGAGCGCGGCGAACAGCGACTTGCTGTCGGCGAATTCCAGGTCGCTGACGTCGGCAAACTCCTGCGGCGCCTTCACGCGGCGCTCGGCGAAGTAGCGGCGGCCCTGTGAATCGAGCAGACGCAGGATTTCCTCGCGCCGGAAGGTGAACACGTCGTCGGCGAAGTCGCCCGACGCCAGCTTGCGCAGCAGGACGGTGCGCTCGACCTCGACCAAATCAGCGAACTCGTCGAGGCTGAGCGTCTCGTGTGTCAGCTTGTCGGCGTCGCTGTCGCCCGCCACGAGCCGCCGCACCTGGCCCACGATGTCGCGCACCGCAAACCGCACGCGCTTGCCGCTGCCGGCGTCGTCTTCGATGTGCACCAAGTGGGCCGATTGCAGCCGGCCCAGGCAGGCCATGATGTGGCGCTCCGAGTGACCCAGCATCAGCTTGGCGTTGTGCGCCACCTCCTGCAGCAGCGGCTGGGCCTGCGGGCTGCGCGCCTCGGCGCCGGGGCGCAGCACCACCGCGGCGCGGCCGACATCGGCCATGCCCAGCAGGTACAGGATCTGCGCGTACACCTGCAGCTCGGGCTGGTAGTTCACCCGAGTGGCGATCAGCCGGTGGGCGGCCACCAGCCGCTCCGACAGGCTGCGCAGCAGGCCCTGCGCGAGCCCGGCGCTGTCGGCCACCGACTCGGCCATATCGTGCAGGTTCACCAGCGCCAGCTCGCAGTAGCTGCGGGCCGCGGCGTTGTGCATGCGCACGGGCTGCTCCAGGTGCGGCTCGATGCCGAAGCACTGGCCCTTGCGCAGCGTCTCGACGACGGTGCGCTTGCCGTCGCGCACGTGGAA
>JBIJAP010000239.1:0-5764 GCA_044345715.1 Rubrivivax sp. | reverse complement strand
ACCACGCTGGCCGGCGTGGTGGTGGAAAGCGGCCGCTTCCCCTGGGACAACGGCAAGTTCCCCGGCATGACCGAGCCCAGCCCCGGCTACCACGGCGTGAAGTTCTACGAGACCTTCGGCGACTTCGGCTTCAGCATGCGCTGCCGCATGGAAACGCTGCGTGTCTACGGCGCCGCGCTCAGCCCGATGAGCGCCTGGCAGGTGCTGCAAGGCATCGAGACCCTGCCGCTGCGCATGGAGCGCCACAGCGCCAATGCGCTGGCCGTGGCGAGCTTTCTGCAGGCCGACCCGCGCGTGAGCTTCGTCAACTACCCCGGGTTGCTGAGCCACCCGCAGCACGCGCTGCTGATGCGGCAGATGCGCGCGGCCTCGGGCCTGCTCGCCTTCGGTGTGAAGGGTGGCGCCGAGGCGGGCGTGAAGTTCATCGAGGCGGCGCAGTTCATGAGCCACCTCGTCAACATCGGCGACACGCGCACGCTCGTCAGCCACCCGGCCAGCACCACGCACCGGCAGCTTTCGCCCGAGCAGCAGCGCGCGGCCGGCGTCAAGCCGGAGATGGTGCGCATCTCGGTGGGGCTGGAGCACATCGACGACATCCTGTGGGATATTGACCAAGCTCTGGCCGCGGCCAGTGCGTAGCGACCAGGCCCTGGCGGCCGCGAGCGCCTGACGCCGCCTTCGCCTGTCAGTTCACGAGGAGACACCCATGCCATCCCAGGCTGCCACTGTCGAGGCCTACCTCGCCGAACTGCCCGACGACCGCCGCGCGGCCGTGCAGGCGCTGCTAGACACCTTCGACCGCCACATGCCCAAGGGCTTCGAGCGATGCATGAACTACGGCATGCCGGCCTATGTGGTGCCGCACAGCTTGTACCCGGCCGGCTACCACTGCGAGCCTGCGCTGCCGCTGCCCTTCTTGAGCGTGGCCGCACAGAAGACCAACCTGGCCGTCTACCACATGGGCCTGTACGCAGACCCCGTGCTGCTGGCCTGGTTCACCGCCGCCCACGCCAAGGCCAGCGCGAAGAAGCTCGACATGGGCAAGAGCTGCATCCGCTACAAAAAGGCCGAGGACATGCCGCTGCCGCTTTTGGGCCAGCTGGCGGCGCGGCTGACGCCCAAGGCCTGGATCGCGCTGTATGAGTCGGCGCTGAAGCCGAAGAAGGGGTGAGGTCGGGGGCGTTTGCGTTGGGGCGTCGCAACCTCGTCCAAGAGGCTGACGCAGGCGAGACTTGACCTCGATGACCCCGATAACCCCGATGTTGCTCCGATGATGCGCAGGTAGGGATTGCCACTGCCACGTCGCCTTCGACTACTGCACTGTTCCTGTGGCCCAAGCCTTCCGCAGCAAGCGGCCGCAGGCCGAGGAATCGAACGCTCCGTTGGGTAGCGCCGTGCGCCGGGCGAGAACACCATAGGTGGTCTTGCTCGCGTCGATCCAGGGGTGGAAGCCGAATGCGCCCGTGCTGCTGAATGATCCGTCGCCCAGAACGGGGTCGGCGTCGACCCAGTGCCCGATCGAATACAACCACGACTCACCGCGTGGGGTGGGTGTGGCGACCGCAAGGCTGCAAGTGGCGGGGTTTGTGCACACTGGGCTGGCACCGAGCAAGGCGCCCATGCGCAGTGAGTTGTCCAGCACTTTGCGCAGAAAACGCGCGTAGTCTGCCGCCGTGGTCACGACACCTCCTGCAGGCTGCGGCTGGCTGTAGCTCAGCACGATGTCGCTGCCGAGCAGGCGACGCACTTCGGCTGCCAGCGCGACACTGTTTCTCGCTCCTAGCCCGTCGAGGCTGGCGTGCTTCTGCATGTGTCCACCGTCGTAATTGAATCGACCGTCGGAGGACGCGGTGTAGTCGCCATTTCGGCCGTTGTTCAGGCAAGAGTCGACCGTATCGGTTGCGCCGCAACTGCCGAAAGCATCAAAGCTGACAAAGCCGCTGCGGAAGTGCAGAAACTTCACATCGGCATCGCTCAGCGCGCCGGCGCGTTTCTCTGCAACGTACGCGGCATAGATCCACTTCGAGGCCGAGGCGATGGGCATGACGGTGGTGGCGCTGAAGGTGGGTGTGCCCCCGGCGCTGTCGGTCGAGCCAGCCGCCAGGGTGGCCGTCCGATCGCCCACTTCCCAATAGAAGGGCTTGATGGAGTTGCAGGCATTGCTTCCGCTAATGGCGGTAGCCCGCGTCGCCTCGCTGCGCTGCGCCAAGGACAGTGAAGGCGGCGGAGTGGCGCCATCGCCGCCACCCCCACAAGCGGTCACCAAGGCGGCCGTGGCAACAGACAGCAGATACAAGGGGACATGGGGGATTCTCAGCGTGTCGGCCATGATTCGTTTCTCTTTGGGCGGTCTGGTCGCTGCAGGCTCGGGACGATTCTGGGGGCGCTCGTCAAGCCACGTATTGCCGCCAGGTAAACGCCGGCGGCGGCCAGGCAGTGCAGGCGCATTCCGATCGCGGGGCATCGGGGTCCCGGGGCATCGAGGTCAGGTCTCTCTCACCCCTTGATCTGACCTCACGCCCGCTCAGTTTGTCGGCCCGCAGTGCGTTGCGGTGCGAGGGGTGCTTGCTACGACGCACGGCACGACATGTCCCGCCCGCTTCGCATCGAGTTTCCCGGCGCGCTGTATCACGTCACCTCGCGAGGTGACCGCCGCGAGCCCATCTACAAGGATGACGAAGACCGCCGCTGCCATCTGGCCGTGCTGGGTGACGCCTGCTCCCGCTTCGGCTCAGGCGAGTTGGCCTATTGCCTGATGGGCAACCACTACCACCTCATGCTGCCAACCCGCGAAGGCCGCCTGTCGCGGTTCATGCGGCATCTCAACGGTGTCTACACACAGGCCTTCAATCGGCGGCACGGTCTGGTCGGGCACCTGTTCCAGGGGCGCTTCAAGTCGGTGCTCGTCGATGGCGGTGGTTACTTCGTTGCGCTCTGCCGCTATGTCGAGCGCAACCCTGTGGCTGCCGGCCTTGTGCAGTCGCCCGAGCGCTGGCCCTGGTCGAGTTGTCGCGCCCACCTGGGCTTGGAGGCGCCACCGTTCTGGCTGGCCGTCGCGCAACTGCATCGCTTCGAGCTGGGGCGCAATGTGCTCGATCTTCGTGATCGTCAAGCGGCCATCAAGCGCTATGGGAGTTGGGTACGTGATGCCCATGAGGCCGATGCGGCGTTCTGGAGCTCAAACCTCCGAGCGCAGGTGTTCCTTGGCGACGAGTCGATCATCGAGTCGATGTGGCAGCGGGTCTCGCCCCAGCAGAACGCCTCGACGCAGGTGCCGTTGCAGCAGCGCCGGCCCTTGCCAATCGGACCGCGCAGCTGGGCCGGTTGGCTGGGAGAGGAGACCTCACCCTGGCCCCTTCCACCCGCCCACGCACCCACCGGGGTCGTGCACCACTTATGATCGATATGCACCAGAATGGCGCCATCGAAGCCATTTATCCCCGGCACGCAAGCTGCGACCACCGCCGCCATGAACGCCAGCCCGAACATGCCGTCGCTGCTGATCCTCAATCCGAACACGAGCCCGTCGGTCACCGCCTTGCTCGAGGCCGCCGCGCGGCGTGCGGCGTCGGGCCTGCCTCAGCCCGTGCACGTGCGGGCGGCCACCGCGGCATTCGGCCCACGCTACATCACCGGTGAAGTGGGCGCTGCGGTGGCGGCGCATGCCGCCATGGAGGCCTACGCCACGGCCGTGCAGCAAGATGGCCCGCCCTCGGCCGTGCTGCTGGGCTGCTTTGGCGACCCCGGCCTCTTTGCCTTGCGTGCGCTCAGCGCGGCGCCGGTGCTGGGTCTGGCCGAAGCCTCGATGCGGGCCGCCGCGGCCCACGGCCCCTTTTTGGTGCTCACCGGCGGCGCGGCCTGGGTGCCGATGCTGCAGCGGCTGGCCCAGGCGCTGCCGCTGCCTGCACCGATGCTGGGCGTGCACGCGCTGCCGCGCAGCGGCGGCGAGATGGCGGCGCAGCCGCAGCAGGCCGTGGAATGGCTGGCCGAAGCCGGCGCGCAGGCGCTGCGCCGCTGGCCCGACGCCCGCACGCTGCTGCTCGGCGGCGCCGGCCTCGCCGGGCTGGCCGCGCCGCTGGCCGGCCGGTTGCCGGTGCCCGTGCTGGACAACGTCGACCTGGCCCTGCACGAGGCCCTGCGCGTGGCGTTGGCCCCGGAGCCCAACCAGACCGGCGCCGTGGCCGCGGTCGAAGCCGGCCCCTGGTCGGGCCTCGGCCCGGGTCTGGCCGCCATCCTGCCGAGCCCTGCAACCGATTGATGGCACGGGCCTTGCAACCCCTGCCCCGACCTCTTTCACAACCCACCCACAGCGCCCATGAGCATCAAGCCCTCGTTCACTGCCCAACGTCACGGCGGTCGCCTCGTCGCCACGGGCCTCGTCGCCCTGGCCCTGGCCACGCTGGCCGCGCCCTCGCTGGCCCAGGAGAAGGTGTTGCGCATCGCCATGACGGCGGCCGACATCCCGCGCACGCTCGGCCAGCCCGACCAGGGCTTCGAGGGCAACCGCTTCACCGGTATCCCGATGTACGACGCGCTCACGCACTGGGACCTCTCCAAGGCCGATGCCCCCAGCGTGCTGATCCCCGGCCTGGCGCTGAGCTGGGCCGTGGACGCCAAGGACAAGACGAAGTGGGTCTTCAAGCTGCGCCCGGGCGTGAAGTTCCACGACGGCAGCGACTTCAACGCCGACGCCGTGGTGTGGAACGTGCGCAAGGTGCTCGACAAGGACGCCGTGCACTTCGACGCCAGCCAGGTGGGCGTGACGGCCTCGCGCATGCCCACGCTGCGCACGGCCCGCAAGATCGACAACCTCACGGTCGAACTCACCAGCAGCGAGCCGGACTCCTTCCTGCCCATCAACCTGACCAACCTCTTCATGGCCAGCCCCGCGCACTGGCAGAAGAAGTTCGACGCCGCCCCGGGCGCCACGCCGGCCGACAAGTCCAAGGCCGCCTGGACGGCTTTTGCATCGGATTCCAGCGGCACCGGCCCGTTCAAGATGGCGCGTTTCGTGCCGCGTGAGCGCCTCGAAGTGGTGGCCCACAAGGCCTACTGGGACCCCAAGCGCACGCCCAAGATCGACCGTGTCGTGATGCTGCCCATGCCCGAGGCCAATGCCCGCACAGCCGCGCTGCTGTCGGGCCAGGTCGACTGGATCGAGGCCCCGTCGCCCGATGCCATGGGTGCCATCCAAAGCCGTGGCAACAAGATCTACTTCAACCAACAGCCGCACGTCTGGCCCTGGCAGCTGAGCTTTGCCGAAGGCTCGCCCTGGCTCGACAAGCGCGTGCGCCAGGCCGCCAACCTGTGCGTGGATCGCCTGGGCCTGATGAAGCTGCTCGGCGGCATGATGGCGCCGCCCAAGGGCACGGTGCCGGCCGGCCACCCTTGGTGGGGCAACCCCAAGTTCGACATCAGGTACGACGTCGCCGCGGCCCAGAAGCTCATGGCCGAGGCCGGCCACACGGCAGCCAAGCCGCTGAAGGTGAAGGTGCAGATCAGCGCCAGCGGCTCCGGCCAGATGCAGCCGCTGCCGATGAACGAGTTCGTGCAGCAGAGCCTGAAGCAGTGCCACTTCGACGTGCAGTTCGACGTCATCGAGTGGAACACCCTGTTCACCAACTGGCGCCGCGGTGCCAAGGACCCCACGGCCAATGGCGCCAACGCCATCAACGTGAGCTTCTCGGCGATGGACCCGTTCTTCGCCATGGTGCGCTTCGTCAGCACCAAGACCTTCCCGCCCGTGAGCAACAACTGGGGTTAC
>JBIJAP010000237.1:0-5778 GCA_044345715.1 Rubrivivax sp. | reverse complement strand
CTCAGCGCCATCATCGTCATGAAGTTCAGCGTGAAGCCGAAAAAGTACACGGCGATGAAGCTGGAGATCACCGCGATCGGCAGCGTCAGCCCCGTGATGATGGTGCTGCGCCAGCTGTGCAGGAACAGGAAGACGATGGCCACCGTCAGCAGCGCGCCCTCGATCAGCGTGTGCTTCAGGCCGTCGAGGCTGCCCTTCACCCAGTCGGAGCTGGCGTTGATGAGGCGCAGTTCCACGTCGGGCGGCATCGTCTTCTTCAGCTCCTCCATCGCCGCCTTCACGGCGTCGCCGGTGGCCACGATGTTGGCGTCCTGCTGCTTGAAGACGTTGAAGTTGATGGCCTGCTGGCCGTTGACGCGCGCCAGCGAATCGGGTTCCTTCTCGCGCTCGACGAGCGTGCCCAGGTCCGACAGGCGCAGCGCCAGGCCGTTGCGGTGGGCCACCACCACGTCGGCGAAGCGGCGCGGGTCCTTGATGCGGCCTTCCACGCGCAAGAGCGCGTCCTGCGTGTTGTCGGACACCAGGCCCACGGGCTGGTCGGCGTTGGCCTCGCGCAGGGCCTGGGCAATCTGCGCCGGCGTCACGCCGTAGGCGCGCAGGCGCGTCGGGTCGAGGTCGATGCGCACCTCGCGCTCGGTGAGGCCGTTCACGTCGACCCGCGCCACGCCCGGCACGCGCTGCAGGCGCTTGGTGATCTGGTTCTCGCCGATGATGCTCAGCTCGCGCTGGCTGCGGCTCGGGCTCAGCAGCGCCATCTGCACCACGGGCTCGCTGTTGTCGTTGTTCCAGCGCGCCATCTGCAGCGGCTTCACGTCACGCGGGAAGCCGGCCTGTACGGCGGCAACCCGGTCGCGCACGTCCTGCAGCGCGCGGTCCATGTCGGCATCGAGGCTGAACTCGGCCGAGAGGTCGCCGCGGCCCTCGAAGGCGCGCGAGGTGATGCGCTTGACGCCGGCCACGCTGTTGATGGCTTCTTCGAGCGGCTTGAGCACCTCGCGCTCGATGGCCTCGGGCGTGGCGCCGGGGTACTCCACCTGGGCCCAGATGCCGGGCAGCGAGATGTCGGGCATCTGCTCCACCCCGAGTCGGCTGTAGCTGAAGATGCCCAGCACACAGATCGCCACCATCACCATGGCGGCGAACACGGGGTTGTTGATCGAGACTCGGGTGATCCACATCGCGGCGGCTCCTGGCTTGGGCTCGCGCTCAGCGCGTGATGGGTGTGGACGCGGCAGCGCTGGCCACCGGCGCGGACTTGGCAGCCACCACCGTGGCCTTGGCCCCTTCGCGCAGGTTGTCGAAGCGCGCCGCCAGCACCTGGCTGGCCGGGGTCAGGCCCTGCAGCACCTCGACGCGGCCCTGCCGCTCGTCGCGCCGGCCCACTGTGATGGCGCGCCGCACGAGCTGCCCGCCCTCGATGAGCCAGACATGGTCCTGCCCGCTGGTGGTGCCCACCGCGTTGGCGGGCAGCGTCAGCCGGTCGGTGTCGTCAGCCAGTTCGGCGCGCACCAGGGCGTACTGGCCCGCGCGCAACAGCTCCTTCGGGTTGGCCAGCTCGATGGTCACGCCAATCGAGCGCGTGCCCGGCTCGGCGGCCGGCGCGATGCGCGCCACGCGGCCGGCCACGGGTTGATCGACACCCTCCACCCGCACCTGCACCGGCAGGCCGGCCCGGATGCGCGCCACCTCGTGCGTGCCGACCATGCCGGCCAGCTCGAGCCGCGCCAGGTCGATGATCGTCAGCACCTGCTGCTCGGGGCTGACCTTCTCGCCCGGCAGCGCATGGCGCTTGGCCACGATGCCGGCGATGGGCGCCACCAGGTTGGCGTCGCGCAGGCCCACGCGCGTGGTGTCGAGCGAGGCCTGGGCCGCGGCCAGGTTGGCGCGGGCGGTGTCGAGTGCCGCGCGCGAGCCGTCGAGCGCGCTGCTGCTGATGAACTGCTGCGCTGCCAGGCGCTCGTTGCTCGTGTGCGTGCGCTCGGCCTGGGCCAACGCCGCGCGGGCGGACTCCAGCAAGGCGTTGCGCTCGGCGACCCGGCTGCCCAGCTCGGCCAGCTCAATGCGGCCGATGGTCTGGCCGGCCGCCACGCGGCTGCCTTCGGCCACGTTCAGCGCCAGCAGCGTGCCCCCGGCCTTGGCGCGCACGATGGCCGTCTGCGGCGCCACCAGCGGGCCCGAGAACTCGAGCATCGCCGGCATGCGCGCGGTGAGCGGCTGCACCACCTCGCGCGGGGCGAACTCCAGCGCCACGTCGGCCTTCTTACCGTCCTTGCCGTCCTTGCCGTCCTTGCCCGGCCCGGCCGCCTGCGCCGCGCCACCGCCCTGCCCAGGCAGCTTGACGACGCCGCCCATCACCATCACGGCGCCGACCCCGGCCAGCACCAGCACGGCCACGCCGGCCATCCACTTCTTCTGCATCGCGTTCCCCTCGGCTGCGCGCCGGCGCGAGCGCCCTGTGCAAGGGTCGGCTGGCCGGCGTAGGCGCGCAGTGTCGGCCTTGCCCCCACGGAACGCGAGGCCGGGTGCGATGAAGCGCCGAAAGCAGGCGACGAAGTGCGCCGCCCCTTGACGGCCCAAGGGCCGCCGCGGCCGTGAAGCCGGGTTGGACGGCCTAAGTCAGCGCCACGCCCCGGCGCGGCAAGCCCGCCAGCGCGGCCGGCGCCAGCAGCGCCGAGACGGCCTCGCCCTCGCCACGCTCGCAGCCCAGATCGCGCAGGAGTGCCAGCTGGGGCGACGTCTGCAGGCCCTTGCCCAGCGTTGCGATACCCAACTGCGTGGCCAGCCGGACGGTCGACTCCAGCAGCACGCGGTGGTGCTCCAGTGCGTGCGTCTGGGGCACGAGACCACGGTCGATCTTCAGCAGCGCCAGCGGCAGCCGCGCCAGTGCCGACAAGGACGAGCGGCCGGTGCCGAAGTCGTCGAGCGCCAGCACCAGGCCCGAGCGTGCCAGCACCTGCAGGCGCGCCAAGAGGTTGCTGTCTTGCAGGCCCAGCGACGGCGGCAACTCGAGCTGCACGTCGGCGCAGGCCAGGGCGTTGTCCTGCAGCAGCTCGGCAAAGGTGTCGGCCTAGTCGGCACGGCGCACCAGCACGGCGCACCAGCGCGGCCACCGCCGGCAAGGCCAGGCGGCAGCCGGAGCGGCGGCAGGCCGTCGAGGAAGGGCTCGGCCAGATCGGCCAGGACGCGCTGCACCACGGACTCGAGGTCGGTCTCGCTGCCGAGGCCGTCGAGCACCATCAGGAACGCGAGGCCGTCGACTGGAGGTGCCGCGGTCAAGGCGACCAGCGCATCGCCCGGGCGCAGGGCCAACTGCAGCCGGCGTTTGACTTGCCGGCCGAGATCGGCACCGTACAAGCGTGGCAGATCCGCCGCAGCGGCCGGCAGCGCCAGCTCCAGGCGCACCAGAAGCCCGTGCGGCACGCCGGACGCGCCCTCAGTGGCATGGCCGTGGCTTCCGGCTTCGCCCGCAGCGGCGCTGACGCGGCGCGAGTCGCCTCGGCATCGGCCGCGCCGTGCGCGGGCAGACGCCATCGCCGCCTTGGGGCCTAGCACCCAGCACAGGCAGCGTGAACATCACCACGGCTCCGAGTCGGCAGACCCCTGCATCGGCGCCGAGCCCATCGGCACGCCGGCCCGTGGATGGGGCGGCGGTGCGGACCCCATCAAGGGCGGCAAGGACAGCGGAGTGACTGGACCGATCTGCTCTGATGGGCCTCAGACCCTGCTGCTTGCGACGGACGCCGCGCCAAGCGCACGCTCGGCCGCCGCCGCACAGCCCCAGGCCAGCAGCGCCGCCACCGCGGCGGCCCAGAACACGGCTGCGAATCCCAGGTGCTCGATGAGCCAGCCACCGCCCACGCCACCGAGCACGCCCGAGATGCCATAGCCCAGCGTGGTGTAGAGCGCCTGGCCGCGGCCGCGCAGCCGCCCCGGGAACAGTCGCTGCACCATCGCAATGCAGGCTGCGTGGTGGGCGGCAAACGTAATGGCGTGCAGCAGCTGCGCCAGCACCAGCACCGGCACCAGGCTGCCGCCGCCGGCCGTGAGGGCAAAGCGCAGCGCCGTGAACGCGGCCACCACCTGCAGCCAGCGCTCGGCCGCCAACATCGGGAACCACCGGCCCTGGGTCCAGAAGAAGGCGATCTCCACGAGCACGCTCACGGCCCAGAGCGCGCCCACGGCCGTCTTGCCGTAGCCCAGGTGAACGAGGTAGAGCGAAAAGAACGCGTACAGGCTGCTGTGCGCCAGCACGGTGAAGAAGATCGAGGCGAAGAACCAGGCCACGCCCGGCGCCCGCAGCAGCGGCAGCACCGGCGGCACGGGCTCGTCGTGCGCCGGCTCCTCGTGGGTGCGCGGCAGGCGCAGCGCCGCGGCCAGCATCAACGCGTTCATCAGCGCCACGAAGGCCGGGAAGACGGCGATGCCGAAGCGATCCAGCAGCGCGCCGAAGCTGGTGACGGCGACCAGGAAGCCGATCGAGCCCCACACGCGCACGCGGCCGTAGCGGCGCGCGTCGATGCCGCCATCGGGCGTGAGCAGCGCGCGCGCCAAAAGCGCCTCGTACAGCGGCACGACGCCGCTGTTGGCCACGAACAGCACCACCGTCACCACGGCCACCGGCACCGCCGCCGTCACGCCCAGCAGGCCCAGCGCCGAGGCCAGCGCGCCGGCGGCTGCGATGCGGATGAGCTTGACGCGCTGGCCGCTGTGGTCGCCGGCCCAACTCCAGGCGTAAGGCGCGAGCACCCGCGTCCAGCTTTGCAGCGAGACGATGCCGCCGATCATCAGCGTGCTCAGCCCCAGGCTCTGGAACCACAGCGGCGCGTACGGGTTGAACAGCCCGATCGCCGCGAAGTAGGTGAAGGTGAGCGCGCCGAACGGGGCGAGGCTCGGGCCTGGCACGGCGCGGTTCAGCCGGCCTGCCCCGCCTGCCCCGAGATGGGCGGCAGCGGCAGCACGACGTCGCCACACTGCGCGCGGTGGCGCAGCACGTGGTCCATCACCACCAGCGCCAGCAGCGCCTCGGCGATGGGCGTGGCGCGGATGCCGACGCAAGGGTCGTGGCGGCCAAGGGTCTCGACCACCGTGGGCTCGCCCGTGCGCGTGATGCTCGGCTTGGGCGCGCGAATGCTGCTCGTAGGCTTGATGGCGATGCGCACGACCAGATCCTGCCCGGTGCTGATGCCGCCCAGCACGCCACCGGCGTGGTTGCTGGCAAAGCCGGCCGGCGTGAGCGCATCGCCATGCTCGCTGCCACGCTGCGCGACAACGCCGAAGCCGTCACCAATCTCCACGCCCTTGACGGCGTTGAGGCCCATCATGGCCCAGGCGATGTCGGCGTCGAGCTTGTCGAACAGCGGCTCGCCCAGGCCCACGGGCACGCCGCGCGCGCGCACCTCGATGCGAGCGCCGCAGCTGTCGCCGGCGCGGCGCAGCGCGTCCATGTGGGCCTCGAGCGTGGGCACGATGGCCGCGTTCGGCGCGTAGAACGGGTTCAGCGGGATCTGCACTTCGTCATCGAAGGGGATCTCGATCTCGCCCAGGGCGCTCATCCAGCCGGTGAAGCTGGTGCCGTGGTGCTGGCGCAGCCATTTCTTGGCCACCGCGCCGGCGCCCACCATCGGCGCGGTGAGGCGCGCGCTGCTGCGGCCGCCGCCGCGCGGATCGCGCTCGCCATACTTGCGCCAGTAGGTGTAGTCGGCGTGGCCGGGGCGGAAGGTGTCGAGCAGGTTGCCGTAGTCCTTGCTGCGCTGGTCGGTGTTGCGGATCAAGAGCGCG
>JBIJAP010000236.1:0-5788 GCA_044345715.1 Rubrivivax sp. | reverse complement strand
ACCAAAGCCGTTCATCTGGACCAAGAGCGCCGCCGACATCCTGCAGAAGGTAATTCGGGCCAATGCGCGCTTAAGTTCCAAACAGAACGCAACACTACACTAGCATCGACGGCTTCCCGATGCCCGAGGTGATGCCATGACCCGAACCAACACGCAGCGCCGCGCGCTGCTCGTCTCCGCCGGCCTGGCCGGCAGCCTGCCGGCGTCGCTGCTGTTCACGCGCCACGCGCTGGCGCAGGCCGCTGCCGCCACGTCGTCACAGCCGCCCGGCCTGCCGGTGGCCGCCGTGCGCAATGTGCGCGAGAGCTTCTTCGGCACGCCCGTCGACGACCCTTACCGCCACTTCGAGGACGCCAAGGCCGCCGACGTGGCGCCGTGGATGAAGGCGCACAGCGACCACGCCCACGCCACGCTCAAGCGCATCGGCGGCCGCGCGGCACTGCGGCGCAAGCTCGAAGAGATCGACTCCAGCGCCTCGGCCCGCGTGACCGAGGTGCAGCGCCGCGCCGGTGAGCTCTTCTTCTACCAGCGCCGGGGCGCTAGCGAGGACCAGTTCAAGCTCTGCGTACGGCAAGGCCTGCAAGGCACCGAGCGCGTGCTGTTCGACCCCGAAGAGCTGAAGAAGAAGACCGGCACGCCACACGCCATCAACTGGTACTCGGCCTCGCCCGATGGCAGCAAGGTGGCGCTGGGCGTGTCGGCCGGCGGCAGTGAAGAAGCCTCGATGCGCATGCTCGACGTGAAGACCGGCCGCCAGCTCGGCCCCGTCATCGCGCGCACGCAGTGGGGCAGTATCAGCTGGTCGCGCGATGGGCGGGACATCTACTTCCACCGCATGCAGGCGCTGAAGAAGGGCGCGCCGCCGACCGACAAGTACCAGCGCAGCACCGCCTGCGTCATGCCCGCGGGCGGGCGCGAATCCAGCATCAAGGTGCTGCTGCGCGCCGGCGACAAAGGCGGCGTCGAGATCCCGGCGACCGAATTCCCGTTCATCGAGATCCTGCCTGACGGCCGCGCCATCGCCTCTGTCTTTGACGGCGTGTCGCCAGAGTTTTCGGCCTGGCACAGCACCGAGGCCGCGCTGAAGGCCGGCCGGCCGGCGTGGAAGAAGCTGTTCACGAAGGCCGATGCCATCACGTCGATGGCGGTGATGGGCGACCGCCTCTTGGCCACCACACACCGCGGCGCGCCGCGCTACAAGCTCATCGGCGGCCCGCTCGCCGGCTTCGACCCGGCCACCGCGCCCACGCTGGTGGCTGAGAGCAGCCGTGTGCTGGGCACCCTGGCTGCCGCTGCCGACGCGGTGTACTTCGACGTGCGCGACGGCAACGTCAAGAAGCTGTTCAAGCTGGCACCCACGCCAGGCGCGCAGCCGCAGGAAGTGACGCTGCCGGTGCTGGGCTCGTTCAGCCTCGCCGGGGTCGAGCCCAGCTTGCCGGGGGTGCTGATGGACCTGCAGAGCTGGACGCGCGCACGCCAGATCTTCAGCGTCGCCGCCGACGGCACGACGGCCAACACCGGTCTGCAGCCGGCCGGGCCCCTCGATGCGCCGGCCAACGTCACCGCCACCGAAGTGATGGTGAAGAGCCATGACGGCGTGATGGTGCCGATGAGCATCATCCACCGCACTGGCACCAAGCTCGATGGCGCCAACCCGACCATCCTCTACGGCTACGCCAGCTACGGCATCACCGAAGAGCCCTTCTTCAGCCCCAGCCGCCTGGCCTGGATGAACGCCGGCGGCGTGTTTGCCGTGGCCAACCCGCGCGGCAGCGCGGTGTTCGGCAAGGACTGGCACGACGCCGGCAAGCAGACGACGAAGCCCAACACCTGGAAGGACTTCATCGCCTGCGCCGAGTATCTGGTGGGCGAGAAGTGGACGCGCTCCTCACGCCTGGCGATCTGGGGCGGCAGCGCCGGCGGCATCCTCGTGGGCATGGCGATGTGCGAGCGACCCGACCTGTTCGCCGCCGTGATGCCCGCCGTGGGCTGCATGGACATGGTGCGCGCCGAGACCACGCCCAACGGCATCCCGAACATCCCCGAGTTCGGCAGCCGCAAGACGGAGCCGGGCTTCCGCGCGCTGCTCGCCATGAGCACTTACCACCAGATCAAGGACGGCGTGAAGTACCCCGCCGTGCTGTTCACGCACGGCGTCAACGACCCGCGTGTGGAGGTCTGGAACACCACCAAGGCGGCTGCGCGCCTGATGGCCGCCAGCACCAGCGGCAAGCCGGTGCTGGTGCGGCTGGACTACGAGGCCGGCCACGGCATCGGCGACACCAAGGCGCAGGTGCTCGACGAGCGGGCCGACATCTTCGCCTTCGTCATGTGGCAGACCGGCATGCCGGGGTGGGAGCTCGGCTGAAGGCCTACCAGTTGTAGGCCTCGAGCGCGCCCTCGCGCAGGTGCACCACCTGCGCGCCCATCAGCAGCGCACGCTCTTCGCGCAGCGCGCGATTGCCGGTGCCGGTGGTGGCGCCCTTCAGTTCGCGCAGCGCCAGGCTGCGCGTGGCTGTGTCGACCTCGAAAGTCTGCAGACCAAACTGGAAGCCGCTGATGGGCCCCTGGTTCAGCACCACCGGCAGCGCCAGCCGGGCCACGGCGCCGCCGGGCGCGGCGTCCAGGCGCATCGCCAGCCCGTGGCGTGACTGCTCCAGCGCGCTGGCGCTGCCGGCCTCGCCCAGCGTGAGCGTGCGCAGCACGCGCGGCTTGGTGGCGTCGGCCACGTCGAACAGCGTCAGCTGCAAGCCCTGCACGCGGCCCTCGGTGTCGGCGGCGCGGCCCAGGCCCAGCAGCAGGCTTTCGGGCAGCGGCAGCAGCGTCTCGGCGTATCCGGGCAGCTCGACCTCGCCTGCCACGCGGGGATCGGTGGCATCAGCCAGGTCGAGCACGTACAGCGGGTCGATGCGGCGGAAGGTGACGACGTAGCCGCGCGTACCCACAAAGCGCACCGCATACACCTGCTCGCCCGGTTTGCCGATGGCCGCCGGCCGGCTCGCGTTGGGCAACACGCTCACGGTGGCCAGCGTGCGGCCGTCGGTGCCGGCCGCGGAGCTTTCGGCGCGCAGCACCGTCAGGCGCGCGGGCGAGGGCCGGCGCGCACCGGCATCGGCGGGCGTGGCCCAGCCCTCGTTGCCGGTGTAGGTGAGCACGCGCAGATGGCCCTCGTGTTCGCTCAGGCGGTAGCTCATGCGGGTGCTGTCCCAGCCGAGATGACCCTCGACTTCGGCCGAGCCTCGCCAGGCCAGGCCGCCGGTGCCGGTGGGATCGAGCGCGAACTGGTGCACGTCGGTGCGCGGCGGCGCCACCGCCACGAGGCTGAAGCTCTCCATCAGCGGCGTGCTGCGGGTTGTGGCCAGCCAGAGGTTGCGTGGTGTCAGGTACACGGCCTCGGTGCCGCCGGCGAAGCAGCGCGTGCTTTGCGGCAGCTCGGGGTTCGCCAAGTCGACCAGCGTCACGGTGGTCAGCTGCACCGCGAGTGAGCCGTTGTCGGCCTGCAGCCAGCAGTCGGTGTCGCGCAGCAGCGGCTGCGCTGCGCCGCCGTTGCGGCGCAGGCGCGGCAGCAACTCGTCGGCGCTCAGGCGGGCGATCGCCGCCGTGCGCTCGCCTGGCGTGGCCGTGGCCGGCAGGGCCTGCGCCTGCAGCATCGGCCGGTGCACGGCCACCACCACCAGCGTGTCGCCGACGCGGCGCGCGTCGACCAGCGAGCCCTCGAAGGACAGGCGAGCACCGGCCACCGGGCGGGTGGCGTCGCGGGTGTCGATGTGCTGCAGCTGCACGCCCTGCTTCAGCCACATCGGCGCGATCGACACGCAGTCGGGGCACAGCTCGGTGCCAGGCAGGGCCTCCTGGCGGCGCGACACGGCCACCAGCGCCTGCCCGTCGCTGCGCGCCATCAGCCCTTCGGGCTGCAGCCAGGCGTCGTCGCGCGCCAGCGGCAGGCGCACGGGCTCGCCGAGTCGCCCGGCAGCGCCCATCGGCTGCGCGATCAGCACCAAGCCGCCGTCGGTGCTACGCGTCAGCGCGTGCAGCGTGCTGCCGGTGCTGCGCAGCAGGTCGGCCTCGTCGACACCGTCTTCCTGCACCAAGGTGCGGCTGCTTGGCGGCGCGGCGGCGACGGCGCCGCTGATCGGCGCAGCCGCGCCGATGCCTGCGCCAAAGCTGCCGCCACCGGCCAGGCGGCCCTGGGCGTCGAGCGCGCGCAGCCGGCCCTGGGCCCAGCTGGCGAGCTCGCCCGGCCGGGCGGCGGCCAGCGCGCCGGCGCGGCCTTCAGGGTCGGGCGGCGTGGGCTCGCCGCCACCGCCGCATGCGGCCAGCAGCAGCGCCAGGACTGCGCTCAGGACGATAGGGCATCGGTTCATCTCGGGACTCCTCGAAGGGGCCGCGCGGCTGATTGCCAGGCGGCATCTGATGTGGGATAATATCCCACGGCTTGCGGCCAACCGTCAACACCCGAATCGCCGAAAAGGCGCAACACCTCCGAGGAGATCGACATGCCCACTGGGAGATTCATCCGTATGGCCGCGTTCGCGGCCCTGACCAACCCTCTGTTCCTGATCTCCGCCGCGCACGCGCACTGGACCGTCACCATCCTGCACCCGACGGGCGCGACAGGGTCGTTGGCGTACGGCGTCAGCGGCGGGCAGCAGGTGGGGACATCCCTGCTGGCAAGGGTAGATCGCGCGAGCCTCTGGAGTGGGACCGCCGACTCATGGGTCGATCTGAGCCCGACGGGTGCGACATCGTCCACCGCGTTCGCCGTCAGCCGCGGACAGCAGGTGGGGGAAGCCTGGATCGACGGGGTGGCACGTGCGAGCCTTTGGAGCGGGACAGCAGCCTCTTGGGTGGATCTCAGCCCGGCGGGCGCGACACACTCCCGGGCTCAGGGCATCGGCGGCGGGCAGCAGGTGGGAAGCGCCAGGCTGGACGGGATCCACCGTGCGAGCCTGTGGGCCGGGACCGCGGCCTCGAGAGTCGATCTCCATCCCGCAGGTTCGACGTTGTCCCGCGCCTTCGACACCAACGGCACGCAACAAGTGGGGTTCGCCATCTTCAATGGATGGCACCATGCAAGTCTGTGGAGTGGGACAGCCGCGTCGTGGGTCGATCTCAGCCCGGTGGGCTCGGAGTACTCCTACGCGCATGCCATCGATGGCGATCAGCAGGTTGGCCTCGTCTCGATGGGCTGGGAGCGTGCAAGCCTGTGGAGAGGCACCTCTGCCTCGTGGGTCGATCTCACCCCGACGGCCCATCCGTACGCGACATCCCGGGCACGAGACGCATTCGGCGGGCAGCAAGTGGGGTACGCCTTCGTCAACGACGAACTCCGTGCGAGCCTGTGGAGCGGGAGCGGGGCCTCGTGGGTGGATCTCTCGGTTTACCTGCCAGAGGAATACATTCAGAGCGAGGCGTTCGGGATTTCCAGCGACGGCGTCAACGCATACATCACAGGGTTTGGCCACAGGGGCGGCGGGGTTGTCGAAGCTTGGATGCTGACGCGGCCCGTTCCAGAACCCGAGACTTGGCTACTGATGCTGATCGGCGCTGGCTGGGTTGCTCGGCAGGCGCGACGGCAACGCAGAGCAGGCGAAACCGGCTTCCGAACCTCGGAAAGGGCGTCGACAGCACACGCTGATCGGTCGCCGCGAGCCCGCCTGTTGCGCTATTGCTAGTGTAGTGTTGCGTTCTGTTTGGAACTTAAGCGCGCATTGGCCCGAATTACCTTCTGCAGGATGTCGGCGGCGCTCTTGGTCCAGATGAACGGCTTTGGTTTGGTGTTGTGATG
>JBIJAP010000233.1:0-5825 GCA_044345715.1 Rubrivivax sp. | reverse complement strand
CTGCCCACCCCGGCCGCTAGAATCCGCGGCGTTTTTCCGATCCCACTCCAGGAGGAGTCATGAGCGATATCGAAGCCCGAGTCAAGAAGATCATTGCCGAACAGCTCGGCGTGCCCGAGTCCGACGTCACGAACGAGAAGGCTTTCGTGGCCGACCTCGGCGCCGACTCGCTGGACACCGTCGAACTCGTGATGGCGCTCGAAGACGAGTTCGGCATCGAGATCCCCGACGAAGAAGCCGAGAAGATCACCACCGTGCAGCTGGCGATCGACTACGCGGTCGGCCATCAGAAGGGCTGATCCCGAAGTGGGCAGCATGGTTGAGGGGGGACGTGCGCGTCGCCGCGTCGTCGTTACCGGCCTGGGGCTGGTCAGCCCGGTGGGCCACAGCGTGGCCGACGGCTGGGCCAACTTGGTGGCCGGCCGCAGCGGCATCGGGCCGATCACGCGTTTCGATGCCAGTGCCTTTGCCTGCCGTTTTGCCGGCGAGGTGAAGGGTTTCCAGATCGAGGATTACATCCCCGCCAAGGAAGCCCGGCACATGGACACCTTCATCCATTACGGGCTGGCCGCGTCCATGCAGGCCGTGAAGGATGCGGGCCTGCTCACCAATGGCGAGCTCGACGAGGCCAGCGCCGAGCGCATCGGCGTGATGGTGGGGTCGGGCATCGGCGGCCTGCCGATGATCGAGCAGACCGACGGCGACTACCGCGAGCGCGGCCCGCGCCGCATCAGCCCGTTTTTCGTGCCGGCGTCGATCATCAACATGATCTCGGGGCATGTGTCGATCCAGTTTGGCTTCACGGGGCCCAACCTAGCCATCGTGACAGCCTGCACCACCGGCCTGCACTGCATCGGCGAGGCCGGCCGGATGATCGAGTACGGCGATGCCGACGTGATGATCGCCGGCGGCGCCGAGAGCACCGTCAGCCCGCTGGGCATCGGCGGCTTCGCGGCGGCTCGGGCACTGTCCACTCGCAACGACGACCCCGCCACCGCCAGCCGCCCCTGGGACCGTGACCGCGACGGCTTCGTGCTCGGCGAGGGCGCCGGCGTGCTGGTGCTCGAGGAGTACGAACACGCGAAGAAGCGCGGCGCCAAGATCTACGCCGAGCTCGCCGGCTTCGGCATGGGCGCCGACGCCTTCCACATGACGGCGCCCAACGTCGACGGCCCCAAGCGCAGCATGAAGGCGGCGCTGCGCAACGCCGGCGTCAACGCGGCCGAGGTGCAGTACCTCAACGCGCACGGCACCAGCACGCCGCTGGGCGACATCAACGAGACCAACGCCATCAAGATGGCCTTCGGCGAGCACGCCAAGAAGATGGTCGTGAACTCGACGAAGTCGATGACCGGCCACCTGCTGGGCGGCGCCGGCGGCATCGAGTCGGTGTTCACGGTGCTGGCGGTACACCACCAAGTGTCGCCGCCGACGATCAACATCTTCAACCAGGATCCCGAGTGCGACCTGGACTACTGCGCCAACACGGCGCGTGACATGAAGATCGACGTGGCCGTGAAGAACAACTTCGGCTTCGGCGGTACCAACGGCACGCTGGTGTTCCGGCGCGCCTGACGGCCGCTCTGGACGCCGCCCACCCCCGATGCGTGCGGCACCCGCCGTTCGCGTGACGGTGCAGCCGCCGGCCGCTGCGCGCGCCTCGGTGGCGCTGCTGGGCGGGCTGGCCTTGGCTTCGGCCGCAGCCTGGCTGGCCGGCCACGCCGGCGCCGATGCCGCCTGGGGCCTGCTCGGCCTGCTGCCAGGCTCCGCCGCGGGCTGGGCCTGGGGCCCGCGACGCGCGAGCGAGCTGGCCTGGGACGGCCAGCACTGGCACTGCGACGGTGTGCCCGGGCGGATCGGCGTGCAGCTCGACTTCCACGGCTGCCTTTTGCTGCGTTTTGTTCCCGGGACCACCGGCCGCGCCCGCTGGTTGCTGCCGCACCGCGCCGCAGCGGGCGCTCACTGGCACGCCTTGCGCGTGGCGCTGTTCGCCGGTCGGCCTGAGGCACCGGCCGACGCCGCCGGCCAGCCGCCGCTGACCCCATGAGCGAGCCGGGCCGTCCGATGAGCGAAGGCGACGTCGATGCCCTGCTCGTGCAGCGAGCCCAGCAGGGCGAGCAGCGAGCCTTCGAGATGTTGGTCATCAAGTACCAGCGCCGCATCGAGCGGCTGATCGGCCGCATGGTGCGCGACGCCGACCTCGTGCAGGACATCGCCCAGGAGAGCTTCATCCGCGCCTACCGCGCGCTGCCGCAGTTCCGCGGCGACAGCGCCTTCTACACCTGGCTGTACCGCATCGTCGTGAACACCGCCAAGAAGGCGCTGGTCGACCTGAAGCGCGATCCCGTGATTTTTGAGTCGGCGATGCATCTTCCTGATGACGGCGATGAAACTTCCAGCCGGGAAATCGAACCAAGCGACGGCGAGACGCCCGATGCGGTGCTGGCGAGCAAGGAAATCGCGCAGGCGGTGAACGCCGCGGTCGAGGCCTTGTCCGAAGATCTGCGCCAGGCGATCACGTTGCGCGAGATCGAAGGCCTCAGCTATGAAGAGATTGCCGACGTCATGAACTGCCCCATCGGAACCGTGCGCTCTCGCATCTTCCGCGCCCGCGAGGCCATCGCCGAACGCCTGCGTCCGCTGCTCGACACGCCTGACGGCACGCGCTGGTAGCCGCCCGCGGTCCAGACCGACCTGCGCCCCAACCCTGCCTTTCACCGCATCTCCGAACCATGTCTGTCTCGCCTCGCCAGCCTTCAGTCCCGTCGGCCCCTACGCAAGCCGCATCGCATTCTGCCGATTGGCTGTCGGCGGCGGCCGATGGCGATGCCGAGGCACTCGGCCAGGCCTGCCGAGCCTTCCGCGAAGGCGACCGCCGCGCGCGCGCCGACTGGCATGCCTACCACCTGATCGGCGATGTCATGCGCTCGTCGGAGCTCGCTACGTCACCGGTCCGCGACGCCGACTTCCTGGCCACCTTCCGCGAGCGGCTGGCCGCCGAGCCGGTGGTGCTGGCGCCGGCGGCCGCAAGGCGCAGCACGCGCTGGACGGCGCCCTGGGTCGGCCCGTGGCGGGCGCCTGCCGCGGCCCTGGCCAGCGCCGCCGGTGTGGCCGTGGTGGCCGGCGTGCTGGTGATGTCCCGCAGTGGCGGCGAAGGGCCGGGGGCATCGGCACTGCCGTTCGCCGCGGCGCCCACTTCGCCCGGCGCCACCCCGATGCTGGTGCGCGATGGCGTCATCCGCGACGCCCGCATCGAGGAGTTCATGCGCCTGCACCAGGGCTCGGCCGGCGGGCTTTCGTTGCCACGCGCTGATGTGCGCCAGGTCGACGTGATCGTGGCCCCGGCGCCGGGCCGCTGATGGCCCGCGCTGCATCGTGTCGGGCCCTGCGCCCGGTGGCGGTTTGGGCTGCACTGGCCGCGTCCGCGCTGCCGGCGCTGGCACAACAGCCCCAGCCGGCCACCGAGGCCGCGCTGCCCGCGGCCGAAGCACGCCAGTGGCTGACGCGGGTGCAGCAGGCCGCGCGCATCGGCAACTACGAAGGCACGCTCGTCTACAGCGCCAGCGGGCAGCTGACGAGCTCGCGGGTGCGCCACTACTGGGTGGGCGAGCAGACCTTCGAGTTGCTCGAGTCGATGGACGGGCGCCCGCACCGCATCGTGCGCCACAACGACCGCGTGCAGACGCTGTGGCCGCAAAGCCGCGTGGCCGTGGTCGAGAAGCGCGAGACGCTGCCCGGCTGGGGCACCACGCCGCAGGCCGTCGATCCGCTGGCGCTCGACAGCTATGAGCTGCGTCCCGAGGGCGCGTCGCGCGTGGCCGGCCGCGAGGCGCAGGTGATGCGCCTGCAGCCCCGCGACATGCTGCGATATGCCCAGCGCCTGTGGGCTGACATCGCCACCGGGCTGATGCTGCGCGCCGATGTGTTGGCCGGCGCGGCCGAGCTGAACAAGGTGCTGGAGTCGCATGCCTTCTCCGAAGTTGCCCTCGGCGTGAAGCCGCGCCCCGAGCAGGTGACGCAGCTGCTCGACCGCCTCGACGGGTTTCAGGTGATGCGCCCGCAGCAGCAGCGCACCACGCTCGAGGCCGAGGGCTGGGCTGTGGCTCGCCCCGTGAAGGGCTTCCAGCTCGCTGGCTGCCTGAAGCGCGGCATGGCCGCCGCCGGTGACGCCGGCACGGTGATGCAGGCCGTGTTCACCGACGGCCTCACGCACGTGTCGGTGTTCGTCGAGCCCTTCCAGCCCGAACGCCACCGCCAGGAGCTGCACGCCCAGGGCGGCGCCACGGCCACGCTGACGGCGCGGCGCGACGAGCACTGGATCACCGTCGTCGGCGACGTGCCGGTGCCGACGCTGCGCCTGTTCGCCGACGCCATCGAGCGTCGCCGCCCTTGAATCCCGTTCCTTCGATGCTTACCTCGATCATCATGAACCCACGTCTTCGAACCCTTGTCCGTGCCACGCCCTGGCTCGCTCCCGCCTTGTTCAGCCTGGCGCTCGCGCTGCCGGCCACGCTGCTGCCGGCGCAGCCGGCTCTGGCGCAGGCCGCAGGCCTGCCCGACTTCACCGAACTCGTCGAGCGGGTGAGCCCCAGCGTCGTGAACATCCGCACCGCCGAACGCCGCAGCAACGCCGGCAATGGCGGCGGCGGCATGGACCCGAACATGGAGGAGTTCCTGCGCCGCTTCGGCATTCCGATGCCGAACCAGCGCCCGGGCCCGCGCGGCAACAACCCGCGGGGCGAAGGCGACGAAGACGCCATGCCGCGCGGCGTGGGCTCGGGCTTCATCCTCAGCGGCGACGGCTTCATCATGACCAACGCGCACGTGGTCGAAGGTGCCGACGAGGTCATCGTCACGCTCACCGACAAGCGTGAGCTCAAGGCCCGCATCGTGGGTGCCGATCGCCGCACCGACGTGGCCGTGGTCAAGGTCGAGGCCACGGGTCTGCCTTTCGTGCGCATCGGCGATGTGAACCGCCTGAAGGTGGGCGAATGGGTGATGGCCATCGGCTCGCCCTTCGGCCTGGAGAACACCGTCACCGCCGGCATCGTGAGCGCCAAGCAGCGCGACACTGGCGAGTACCTGCCGTTCATCCAGACCGATGTCGCCATCAACCCCGGCAACTCGGGCGGCCCGCTGCTCAACCTGCGTGGCGAGGTCGTGGGCATCAACTCGCAGATCTACAGCCGTTCGGGCGGCTTCATGGGCATCAGCTTCGCGATCCCCATCGACGAGGCCATGCGCGTGGCCGAGCAGCTGCGCACCGTGGGTCGCGTGATCCGCGGTCGCATCGGCGTGCAGATCGGGCAGGTCAGCAAGGACGTGGCCGAGTCCATCGGCCTGGGCGCGGCGCGCGGTGCGCTCGTCACCGGCGTCGAGCGCGATCAGCCGGCCGACAAGGCCGGCGTCGAGGCCGGCGACATCATCCTGCGCGTCGATGGCAAGCCGGTGGAGCGCTCGGCCGATCTGCCGCGCCTGGTGGGCGGCCTCAAGCCGGGTTCGAAGGCGGTGATGCAGGTGTTCCGCCGCGGCGCCACGCGCGAGCTCACGGTGAACATCGGCGAGTTCGAGGCCGAGCGCCCGGCACGCCGCGCCGCCGCCGAGCCCAACGCACCGCCGGCCGCGGCCAAGAGCACGCTCGGCCTGGGTGTCAGCGATCTCACCGAGGCGCAGAAGCGCGAGCTGCGGGTGCAGGGCGGCGTGCGCGTCGACAGCGTAGAAGGCCCGGCCTCGCGCGCCGGCCTGCGCGAGGGCGACGTCATCCTCTCGCTCGACAACACCGAGATCACCGACCTGCGCCAGTTCAACGCCACCGTGCAGCGGCT
>JBIJAP010000232.1:0-5831 GCA_044345715.1 Rubrivivax sp. | reverse complement strand
AGATCCTTTGGGCACCCGACCGCCACCTCGGCCGCTACATCCAGGAGCAGACCGGCGCCGACATGCTGCTGTGGAACGGCGCATGCATCGTGCACGACGAGTTCAAGGGCATCGAGCTCGAGCTGCTGAGGGCCCAGCACCCCGGCGCGCAGGTGCTGGTGCACCCCGAATCGCCGGCCGCCGTGGTGGCCTTGGCCGACGTCGTCGGCAGCACCTCGCAGCTGCTGAAGGCCGTGGTCGACGGTCCGACCGGCGGCACCTTCATCGTCGCCACCGACAACGGCATCCTGCACCGCATGCGGCAGCTGGCGCCGGGCAAGACGCTGATCGAGGCACCCACCGCCGGCGCCAGCGCCACCTGCAAGAGCTGCGCGCACTGCCCGTGGATGGCCATGAACGCGCTGCAAGGCGTGGTGGCCTGCCTGGAAACCGGCCAGGGCGAGATCGAGGTGCACGAGCCGGTGCGCGGCCGCGCAGCCGGCTGCATCGAGCGCATGCTCGACTTCGTCAAGGCCCACCCGCAGGCGCTGGCCCTGCCGGCCCGCGGCGCGCCGGCCGGGCTGGTGCCGCAACTCGGCGCCAGCTGAGGCGGCAGCCGGCCGCGGTGCGCGCTGCGTGCCGCAGCGGATGGCACTATTCACGCTACAGATCCGGCCATGCGGGCCGATAAGGCGCTCATCCCCCAAAACAGTTTCCCGGGGAGGAGCCGAAGCATGAGCGCCGATTTCACGACCGTCCGGAACCACAACGAGCGCACCGTTTTCGACGCGGTGCACCAGCTGGCGCCGCAGTACCCGGGCCTGGCCCACGACCCCGAACTGCTGGCCGACGTGGCCTGCGTGGCGCTGAACCGCCTCGCGCCCCGCTACATCCGCCACGAGGTGGACTTCGTCTTCTACCTCAGCGAACGCGAGCGCAGCGACAGCGAAAGCCAGCTGGGCGAGGCCGTCAAGTACGCCTTCGGCTTCGTGCAGGCCCGCACGGCGATGAGGGCGCGGGGCTGAAGCCATGACCAGCGCCGACGCGCGGGCGCAGCTGCGCGAGCTGTGCTACCTGCGGCCCGCCGAGGCCGCCACACTGGGCCGAGAACTCGGCTTGGCCGGCGGCCCCCTGGCGGCCGAGGGCTGGCTGCATGTGGCGCTGGCCGAGGTGCGCTCCGGCCCCACCGACCAATCCGACGAGGCGCTGGAACGGGCGCGCCGCGACTTCGAGGCCCGGGCCGACCGCACCGGGCTGGCCTGGTGCGACGAGATCCGCGCCATCGCCTTGCGGCGCCGCGGCGACTACTCGGCCTCGGCGCAGCTGCAGACCGAACTCGACAAGCGCACCGACATCGACCGCGAACCGCTGTACCGCTTCGTGGCTCACAACTCGCGGGCCATCACGCACAAGGTCGACGGCCGTTGCGATGACGCGCTGCGCCACTTCTACGCTGCGTACGAGGCTGCGGCCGAAAGCGGCCTCGACGGTCCCCGGATCACCGCGCTGGGCAACCTCGGCGGCTTCCACCAGGACCTGTTCAACCTCGACGACGCCCACCGCCTGAGCGAAGAAGCCCTGACCGCGGCGCGGCGCTGCGGCCTGCGCCAGGTGGTCACGGTGGCCGGCGCCAACCTGGTGTACGTGCGCCATGCCTTGGGCGACGCCGCCGGCGCGCGGGCGATGGCCGGATTCCTGCTTGACCATCCCGACGAAACGCTGCCCGATCTCGAAAACACCTTCCCGCTGCCACTGGCCTTGGGCCACCTCGCCAGCGGCGAAGTGGAACCGGCGCTGCGCTTCCTGAGCGCCGGCGCGGTGGCCGGCATCGCCGATGGCGACGGACAGTGCGACTGGGCATGGATCAAGGCGCGCTGTCTGCTGGCGCAAGGTAATTCCGCGGGCGCGCGCGAGCTGATCGAGCACACCCTGCAGCAGCGGGCGGAGCGCCAGATGGCCGAGCAGCCCTACCCCTCGATGCAGCTGCGCCAGGCATTGGCCGAGGCTTGCGAGCAGCTCGGCGACCACCGCGCCGCGCTGGGCTGGCAGCGCGAGGCGCACGACCTCTATGTGCATCTGGTGGGCCGCAGTGCGCGCGCACGCTTCATTGCGCTGGAGGTCAGCCATCAGCTGACCTCGACGCAGCGCGAGCGCGACCGTGCCGTCATGGACCACCGCGCGGTCGAAGACGACCGCCGCCGCCTCGTCGAGCTCAACGCCGCGCTGCAGTCCAAGATCACCGAAACCGAGCAACTGCACCAGGCCTTGCGCGAACAGGCGCTCCACGATCCACTGACCGGCCTGCACAACCGCCGCTACCTCTACGAGGCCGGTCCGGGACTGCTGGAGCTGGCCCACCGCCAGCAGCGCATAGCCTGCGTGGCCCTGATCGACCTGGACCACTTCAAGCTGCTCAACGACACCTACGGCCACAGGGCCGGCGACCAGGTGCTCAAGCGCTTTGCCACGCTGCTGAAGCACACGATGCGCCGCTCGGACGTCCTGTGCCGCTATGGCGGCGAGGAGTTCGTGGCGGTGATGCCCGAGATCGACGCCGACGGCGCCCAGGCGATGCTGGCGCGGCTGCTCGAGGCGCTGCAGACAATGCCACCCGAGCCCGGCCGGCGGCGCGTGCCCAACGGCAGCTTCTCGGCCGGCATCGCGGTGTTTCCGCGCCATGGCAACACGCTGGAGAAGCTGCTGCACCGCGCCGACAAGGCGCTGTACACAGCCAAGCACCAGGGCCGCGCGCGCATCGAGCAGGTGCCGGCGACCGGGTACGGAACGTTCGCCTGAAGGGGCTCCCGGCGGTCAGCCGCGCTCAGCGGCTTTTGGCCGGCCGAGTGAGCACCGTCGGAAAACTCACCGGCAAGGCCTCGGGGAAGTCGCGGCTGTAGTGCAGGCCGCGGCTCTCGTGTCGGCGCAAGGCGCTGCGCACGATGAGCTCGGCGCACACCACCAGGTTGCGCAGCTCGAGCAGGTCGCGGTTGACGCGAAAGTTGGCGTAGTAGTCGTCGATCTCGTCACGCAGCAGCTTGATGCGGTGCAGTGCCCGCTCCAGCCGCTTGGTCGTGCGCACGATGCCGACGTAGTTCCACATCAACAGGCGCAACTCGTCCCAGTTGTGCGCGATCACGACCTGCTCGTCGGCGTCCTCGACCTGGCTCTCGTCCCAGGCCGGCGGTGCCGGGCCGTCGGCAGCAGGCAACTGCCGGATCGCTTCGGCACAGCTCTGCCCCAGCACCACGCACTCGAGCAGCGAGTTGCTGGCCAGGCGGTTGGCGCCGTGCAGGCCGGTGTAGGTGGTCTCGCCCACCGCAAACAGGCGCGGCAGGTCGGTGCGGCCATCGAGGTCGGTGACCACGCCGCCGCAGGTGTAATGCGCTGCCGGCACCACCGGGATCGGCTGGCGCGCGATGTCGATGCCCAGCTGAAGACAGCGCGCGTGGATGGTCGGGAAGTGCTCGCGCAGGAAGGCCCCGCCCTTGGCCGCGACGATGGGCCGGGCATCGAGCCAGACGTGGTCGAGGCCATGGCGCTTCATCTCGAAGTCGATGGCGCGGGCAACGATGTCGCGGGGCGCCAGTTCGCCGCGTTCATCGTGCGCCGGCATGAAGCGCGCGCCGCCCGGATCGGCCGGGCCGGTGGACGGCAACGTGAGGATGGCGCCCTCGCCGCGCAGAGCCTCGGTGATGAGGAAGCTGCGCTCCTGGGGGTGGTAAAGACAGGTGGGGTGGAACTGGATGAACTCCATGTTGCCCACACGGCAGCCGGCCCGCCAGGCCATCGCGATGCCGTCGCCGGTGGCGGTGTCGGGGTTGCTCGTGTAGCGGTAGACCTTGCCGACGCCGCCGGTGGCCAGCACCACCGCCTCGGCGGCCAGCGTCTCGACGCGCCCCTGGTCGATGTCGAGCACATACACGCCGTGGCAACGGGGTGCCTCGCCAGGGAGCTTGAAGTGGCGCGAGGTGATCACGTCCACCGCCACCCAGCGCTCGCGCAGCGTGATGTTCGGGTGGGCGCGGGCACGCAGCAGCAGCGCTTCATGGATGGCGCGGCCGGTGGCGTCGGCCGCGTGGGCGATGCGCCGCACCGCATGGCCGCCTTCGCGCGTGAGGTGCAGGCCAAGCGGGCCATCGGGGTCAGCGGAGAAGTTCACGCCCTGGTCGACGAGCCACTGCACCGCTTCGGCACTGTGTTCGGCAATAAAGCGGGCCGTGTGCTCGTCGACGATGCCGGCACCGGCGTCCTGCGTGTCGCGCACGTGGCTCTCGACGCTGTCATCGGAGCCCAGAACGCCGACGATGCCGCCCTGCGCCCAAGCCGTGGCACTCTCGGACAGGCTCCGCTTGGCCAGCACCACCACCGGGCGTGCGCGCGCCAGTTCGAGCGCCACGGTCAGACCCGCCAGGCCTGCGCCGACCACGACCACCGGCCGCAGGAAAGAGGTTTCGCTCATCGCGCCTCAGATTTGCAAATTCACGACCGATTCTAGGGAGCGAAGCTCCTGGGCAGGCCCGGGCGTGCTGATGCCCCGCCTATCATCATCGTCACAAGATCAACTCAATCAGCGGAGAACCCCCCAGATGGCCGCAAAACGCCAACCCGAGGCCTGGCCCGACACGCAGCGCGTCGTGCAGCGGCCCTCACGCGCCGGTCGCGACGAAATCAACTCGCCGGCCACTCAGATCGTCGGCGACCGCGAGGCCTATCTCGGCCAGGCCGCCAGCGACGTCGGCCGCCGCATCTCGGTGGACCAGGTCGAGCTGTTCGTGACAGGCGACGCCTCGATGTCCCTACAGCAGGAGTTCCAGCGGCTGGGGCCGGAGTTCATCGCCTTGCACGACCTGGGCCTGACCGCGTCGCTGCGGTTGCTCAACAGCATGGCCGGGCCGGCCGGGGCGCGGGTGCAGCGCCTGTCGATCCGCCGTCAGGGCCAGGGCGTGGCGCTCGCTGTGATTCCCTTCGTCGAGGTCACGCTGGCCGACGGCAGCCCGGTGCGGGTGTACAGCACGGACGTGCAGGCCGAAGCCCCAGTGCGCGCCCACCTGGCCCTGGTGCTGCTTGCCCACAGCCGTCTGGGCGTGCTGATGGTCGGCGATCTAGCGGCTCACGTTCTGACGGCCCAGGTGGCGCCGCTGCACGAGGCGATGATGCAAGGCAACTGGCCCAACCGGGACCTGCTGCTGGTGCCGCTGGGCAACAGCATCGGCCTGGCGGCCCCGAGCGCGCAACTCGGCCACCACACGCCCGTGGCCGTGCACGTGACGCCCCACGCCGCCAAGCCCAAGCACGTGTGGACCTTTATCGGCGGCGCCTGGAACCGGCTGCACGGCATGCCCGGCGGCGAGCGCGCGCTGCCCACCGAGCTCTCGCGGGCCGTACCCAAGCCGCGCGTGCCCAGCCCCGAGGCCTACACGGAGCCGATGCCGCTGGATATGCCGCGCCGCACCGCTGCACCCCCAGCGGCTACCCCGAGTCGCGGCATCACGCCGATGCCGGTGCCCGGCGCGTCGGGCTGGGAGGCGTATGCCCAGCGCTGTGCGTTGATCAAGGGCGTGCAGGCCTGTTGCGTGTTCGACATGCACTCCATGGCCGTGATGGCCTTTGCTGGCGATTCGCCGGCGCCGGAACGCCTGGCCCGCCAGGGTGCTGCCTTGCTGGCCTCGATGCTCGACGCTTCGCGAGCGCTCGGGCTCGGGCCCACGCAACCCGAGACCCACATCAGCACGGCTCACCATCACCTCTTGCTGCGGCCGGTGCCGGGTCACCCTGGCGTGGCCATGCACCTGGTGCTGCAGGCACACGGTTCCAACCTCACGCTGGCGCGCATGCAACTCGAGCGCATCAGC
>JBIJAP010000231.1:0-5845 GCA_044345715.1 Rubrivivax sp. | reverse complement strand
GTTGCCACGCTTGCCCGGGCGTACAGCCCGGGCTGCGCGCGGCGCCTGGCCTGGGCCCCGAACTCGGCCCAACGCGGGGCTGGATTTCTGCCGCCCACGCTCCTAGCGTGGCATGTCGGCAAGGCCTGCATTGGGCACCCCGGCACGGCGGCGATCAACGCGGACTGACCCCGAGCCGCAGCACCACGCGTTCGCGCCACCACATGGCGGCGATGGCACAGAAGCCGAACACGAAGATCAGCGCACCCCACCATTCGGTGACGTTCTCCACCCGCCCCTTCAGCGGCTCGCCGAAGGCCGCCGCGACGATGGCGTTGCCCACGCCCAGCAACACCAGCGTGCTGGCCAGCGCCACCATCGCGTGCTCCAGCCCGCGCGGCATGAACAGCCGCCGCACGCGCACCAGCGCCTGCACGACGTTGCCGGTGAGCAGCAGGTTCAGGCAGGTGAAGCCGAAGTAGGCCACGGTGCCGTACTGGCGCAGCCAGCGGTAGATGAGGCCCTCGGTGCCGAGGAAGCTGCCGTACACCACCAGCGCTATGCCGGCGACCACGCCCAGCGGCGCGATCCAGGCCACGCCGCGGCCGGCCGCGCCGCACTGCATCAGCCAGCGCGCCACCGCCACCCACACCAGGGCCTGCAAGGTGGCCGCCGGCAGCATCAGGGCGCGGAACAGGATGTTGGGCAGCTCGTATCGGGCGGCGCGGCTGATCGAGGTGCAGCCGTCCCAGAAGGGGTTGCAGGCCGGCACCAGGCCTTGCTGCATCGACAGGCTGGCCGCCAGCACCGTGGCCACCAGCGGCAGCAACCCGGCCAGCAGTGCCATTGGCCACAAGGGCAGCGCGGCGGGCTCGCGGGTGGGCAGGCCGGCCATCGCTCAGAGCCTGCGCACCACGCCGAGGTTCAAGCCCCAGCCGTTGCGATCGCGCACCAGCGGGCTGGCTGCCGACGGCCCCACCAGGCGCGACACGCTGCTGCCGTAGAACACCGCCCAGCGGCCACCCAGCTCGGTGCGCCCGCCCAGCGACAGGCCCACATCGCGCAACCCCGCTCCCGGCGTGTAGACGGCGTAGCCGCTGTTCGCCGACTGCTCGGGCGTGATGCCGAAGTAGTTTTGTTGCCAGCGGCTGCCGCCGAAGCCCATCGAGGCGCCGGCGCCCACGGTGGTGGCGGGCGAGAGGCGCCAGTCGCGGCCGGCGTTGACCTCGCCTTGCCAGCCACCGCCGCGGCCCAGTGCGTCGGTGGTCAGCGCACTGCCGGCGCGCCAGCCGCCGTCGAAACGGTAGCCCAGCGACAGGCGCACGCGCAGCGTGCCGCGCACGTCGCCCAGGCCGCGCAGGTCTTCGCTCGCGCCTTCGTCGCGGCCGCTGTCCCAGCGCAACCCGAGGCTGGAGCGCCAGCGCGCACTGCGCACCAGCTCCACCCGCAGGCCGCCCTGGGCAGCGGCGCCTTCGCTGCGCACGGCAAAGGCGCTGCGGCTGGCCAGGCTGACACGGCCCCAGCGCACGGCAAAGCCCGGCTGCACGTTGACGCCGATGCGCGACGCGCCCGCGAACTCGGGGCCGACGCTGGCCACCGCCCCGGCTGCTGCGGCCCAGCGGCGCGCCGGCTCGGCGGCCACAGGCCCGGGCTCAGCGGCTTCGGGCTCGACGGCGCTGGCGGTCTGCGTCGTCGCTTCCGCGCCGGCCAGCAGCGCGGCTGCGACCCATCCAGGCTTCTTCATCGACCGCGCCATGCTCAGGCGTTGTCGTTGGCAGCCGGCCCCCCGAGCCGGTGCACGGTGGCGCCCAGGCCCTTGGGGCCGACCGTCACCACCGAGGCCGCCTGCGCCAGTGCACGCTGCAACAAGGCTTGCGCATCCTTGCCATGGTCCGGGTACAGCGCCAGACCGACATGCGCCACCACGCGGCAGGGCTGCCCGGCCACCGAGAGCGGCAGCTCCAGCGACTTCACGAGCTTGGAGGCCACGCGCTCGCCGTCGTTCTTGCTTTCGAGCCGCCCCAGCAGCACGCCAAACGCCTCGGGGGTGATCGAGGCCACCACGTCGCTGGCGCGCAAGCCGCCGCGAAGCCGCACCGCCACCTTGCGCCGGAGCACGTTGCCGGCCTCGGCGCCCAGGCGCTGCGCGGCCTGCGCGAAGCCGTCGACGCGAAGCACCAGCAGCACCATCGGTGCCGGCTCGCGCTCGCGCAGCGCCAGCAGCTGCGTCATGTGCTCGAGCAACTGCGCCTGGTGCGGCAGACCGGTCGCCAGATCGGTGGCGTAGGCGGTGCGCGCCGCCTGCTCGACGCGCTTGCGCCACACCGCCTGGCGCAGCGCCCGCGCGGTGGCCACCGCGTCGTCGGCCAGCAGCACGGCCTCGGTGCCAAGGCGCAACAAGGCGGTCTCCTCAGAAACGGCCTCGTCGTCGGTGTGCACGACGAGCGCGCTGTCATGCGCCATCGACGCCAGCGTCGGGTGGCGGGACAGGGCCGCCAGCGCCACCGCGTCGGGTGCACGCCACAACACGGCGTCGGCGCTGGCCCCGTGGCGGGGGGTGTCGTAGGCCTCCCAGCCCAGAGCACACAGCGCGTCCAGCCGCTCGCGGCACCAGGAAGCCGTGCCGTCTGCGCCGAGCACCTGCAGGGTAAGGGTTTCGCCGTCGACCATCTGGTGATGATGCAGCAAGGCGTCAGTGCACTGACAGCAGGCCCTACAGCGCCAGCACCATCATGTCTCCATCGTCAGGTGGACTCGATGCCCTTCGTCCGCCGCCTCATCGCCACCACCGTGGCCGCCAGCCTGGCCCTTTCTACCCTGCCGCTGTAGGCGCAACCGTCCGCGCAGCGCGACAGCGGACTGATCCGCACCGAGCAAGTGGCCGCTGCCGCCGCACCCGTGGCTGCCGCCATGCAGGGCGACCACGCGCGCCTTCTGGCCACGCTGGCCGCCGTAAGTGCCGCCCGGCCCTGAAATGACGAAGCCCGCGCGGGGCGGGCTTCGTGGCGGCGTTCGTGGAGCGGGTGAAGGGAATCGAACCCTCGTATGAAGCTTGGGAAGCTGCCGTTCTGCCATTGAACTACACCCGCCGCGGCGCGCGAGTGTAGCGCCGGAGACGACACACCGCAGCACGGCTACAGCTTCGAGGCCTCGCCGTGGAACGGGCTCTGGTAGGTGATCAGGATCTGCTCGCGCGCCGGCGTGCCGGTGCTGCGGGGCTGGAAGCTCGAGCTCAGGTCGATGAGCGCCGGCCCGGTGCGCCAGCGCGCCACCGCCGTGCTGGCGCCGGCGTCGTGTTGCAGGTCGGTGAACTCGGGGCCGCCGTAGCGCTGCGACAGCAGCCGGCGCATGACGCGGTGGTGGTCGCTCCAGCGCGGCTCGTCGAGGCGGCCGTGCTCGGCCGTGTGGCTGAGGCTGACGCGCACCAGGCGGCGATCGGTGGCGTCGACGTGCAGCTTCAGCACGAAGGGCACGCCGGCCACCTCGTAGCGCGGCACGGTCGGCGACTCGCACAACTCGCCCAGACGCTGCGCCTGTGCGAGCGCGGCGGCGTCGCAGGACGCGGGCTCCAGGCGGGTGCCGAAGCGGGCGGCGATCTGCGCTTCGTCTGCGCCCCAAGGCAGGCCCTGAAAGGCCGCTGGCGGTGGCGGTGGCGGCGGTGGCAGCGGCGGGGCCGCAGGTGCTGGTGCAGCCGCCGAGGCCGCCGGCGCCACCGCCAGCGGTGCGGCCGATGCGGCCGATGCGGCCGATCCGGCCGGGGCCGCCGGCACAGCCGCGCCGGCCACGTCAGCCGGCGCGGCGGCCGACGCGGCCGCCGACAAGGCCAGGAGCAAGGGCGCGAGCCCGAGGTGCGTGCGTGGATTCATGCGGCTGCCGATGCTAGCGGCGCGCTGCCGCCCGCCGCCCTGCGGCGGGCACAATCCGCGACCTTTTGCGCCCCACGCCGTGACTGCCGAAGCCCCGCCGCCCGCACCGCCGCCCGAACCCGACGCGAGCCCGCACCCGCTGCAGCGCCCGATCCGCAGCTTCGTGCTGCGCGCCGGCCGCATGGGCCCGGGCCAGCAGCGCGCCATGGCCGACCTCGGCCCGCGCTTCCTGCTGCCCTACACGCCGGGGCAGGCGCTCGACTTCACGGCCACCTTCGGCCGCCAGGCCCCGCGCGTGCTGGAGATCGGCTTCGGCATGGGCCACGCCAGCGCCGCCTACGCCGCGCAGCACCCGCAGCACGACCTGCTCGGCCTGGAGGTGCACCCGCCCGGCGTCGGTGCGCTGCTCAAGCTGGTAGGCGAGCAGCAGCTCGGCAACGTGCGCATCATCCAGCACGACGCGGTGGAGGTGCTGCGCGAGATGGTGCCGGCGGCCTCGCTGGCCGCCGTGCACACCTGGTTCCCCGATCCCTGGCACAAGAAGCGCCACCACAAGCGGCGCCTCATTCAACCCGGCTTCGTGGCCGCGCTGCTGCCACACCTGCAGCCCGGCGGCGTGCTGCATTGCGCCACCGACTGGCACGACTACGCCGAGCAGATGCTCGCCGTGCTGTCGGCCGAGCCCGGCCTGGCCAACACCGCCGAGGGCTACGCGCCGCGCCCGCCCTGGCGCGCCAAGAGTCGCTTCGAGGCCCGCGGCGAACGCCTGGGCCACGGCGTCTGGGACCTGGTCTTCACGCGCCGCTGAACCTCAGGCTCAGATCGTCCAGCTCACCAACCCGGTGTAGGCCGTGCCCAGCACCACGAGGCCGAACACGATGCGGTACCAGGCGAACACCGTGAAGTCGTGCGTGCTGACGTAGCGGATGAGCCAGCGGATGCACAGCAGCGCGCTGAAGAAGGCGAAGATCAGCCCGACGGCGAAGGTGGGCAGGTCGGCCAGGCTCAGGTCATGGCGCTGCTTGTAGAGCGAATACGCACCCGCCGCCATCAGCGTGGGGATGCCGAGGAAGAAGCTGAACTCGGTGGCGCACTTGCGCGAAAAGCCCAGCACCATGCCGCCGATGATGGTGGCCCCCGAGCGGCTGGTCCCCGGGATCAGCGCCAGGCACTGCAGCAGCCCGAGCTTGAGGGCATCGACCGGCGTGAGCTCGTCCACCGTCTCGACGCGGGCGCGGCGCGTGCCTTCGAGGTCGCGGTCGCCGTACTTGCGCCGGTGCCAGGCCTCGACCCACAGGATGATCAGCCCGCCGACGATGAGCGCAATGGCCACCGGCACCGGCTTCAGCAACTGCGCCTTGATCAGCCCGCCGAACAGGTAGCCCAGCACCGCCGCCGGCACGAAGGCCACGCCGATGTTGATCCAGAAGCGCTGCGCCTCGGGCTTGGAGGCAACGCCCCGCACAGCGTCGCCCAGGCGCTGGCGGTACTCCCATATCAGGGCCAGCATGGCGCCGGTCTGGATGAATATGCCGAAGACCTTGGCCTTTTCTCCGGTGAAGTCGATCAGGTCGCCGACGATGATCAGGTGGCCGGTCGACGAGATCGGCAGGAACTCGGTGAGTCCCTCGACCACGCCCATCAGGGCGGCTTTCAACAGCAGGATGAAGTCCAAGGCGGGAGGCCGGCACGCGCCAGCGTTGCAAGGGGCGGCGGATCATAGTCAGCGCCCTGGGTCTGCCCGGGTTCGCACGCCGCGCCGCATGTGGCATCCGCCTCACCTTGACCGCCCCCCCACCCGGGCCTACCATTACTGACCAACCGGTCATTAACATCATGCTCCCCCCTGCCCTCTCCGAAGCTGCCGTCGCCGACGCCGAGTGCGTGGCCGATGGCGGGGTGCGCCAGCGCCGCAAGGAAGCGCGGCCGCAGGAGCTGCTCGACGCCGCGCTGGCGCTGTTTGTCGAGAAGGGCTTTGCTGCCACCCGCGCCGAGGAGGT
>JBIJAP010000230.1:0-5847 GCA_044345715.1 Rubrivivax sp. | reverse complement strand
GGCGGCGGCGCTGCTCACGCAACTGGCGCAAGCCGCCAACCCGCCATGACCCACGCCGCAACGGACAGCTCCTTCGACATCGCCATCGTCGGCGCCGGCATCGCCGGTGCAGCGGCGGCCTGCTTCACGCTGCAGGCCGCGCCGCAGGCGCGCGTGCTGCTGCTCGAGCGCGAGGCGCAGCCCGGCCTGCACAGCACGGGCCGCAGCGCCGCGATGCTTGAAGAGAGCTACGGCCCGGGCCCGGTGCGGGCGCTCACGCAGGCCAGCCGCGGCTTCCTCCAGCAGCCGCCGGCCGGCTTTGCCGAGGCGCCCTTGCTGCGCCCGCGCGGGGCCTTGTTCGTGGCCGCGGCCGATCGACTGGCGCCGCTGCGCAGCCTGCACGACACGCTGTGCGCCGAAGGCGTGGCCGCCGAGTGGCTGGGCACCGCCGCCGCGCAGGCGATGTGCCCGGTGCTGCGCCCCGATGCCGTGGCCGCCGCGGTGCTCGACCCCGGCGCCGCCGACATCGACGTGCACGCGCTGCACCAGGGCTACCTGCGCAGCGCGCGCGCGGCCGGGGCGCTGCTGCGCTGCGATGCAGAGGTGCAGACCCTGCAGCGCACGCCGCAAGGCTGGCAGCTGGGCACGGCTGCGGGCGTGTTCTCGGCGGCGCGCGTGCTCAACGCCGCCGGCGCCTGGGCCGACGAGCTGGCCGCGCGCGCCGGGCTGCCGCCGGTGGGCTTGCAGCCCAAGCGGCGCTCGGCCTTTGTCTTCGAGCCGCCGGCGGGGCTGGCCATCGCCGACTGGCCGCTCGTCACCGACATCGACGAAAGCTTCTACTTCAAGCCTGAGGCCGGCCTGCTGCTGGGCTCGCCAGCCAACGCCGACCCCGTGCCGCCGCACGACGTGATGCCCGAAGAGCTCGACATCGCCACGGCCATCCACCGCATCCAGGCGGCGACGACGCTGCAGATCCGCCGGCCGCGCCGCAGCTGGGCGGGCCTGCGCAGCTTCGTGCCCGACGGAAGCCTGGTCATCGGCGCCGATCCGCTGGAGCCGGCCTTCCTGTGGTTGGCCGCGCAGGGCGGCTACGGCATCCAGAGCAGCGTGGCCGCCGGGCAGCTGGCCGCGTCGCAGGCGCTCGGCCTGCCGCCGCCGGCCTGGGCCGATGCCGCGCTGCGGCACGATCTGCGCGTGCGCCGCGCGGGATGACCCGGCGTACCAGTAGGGCAAGGCCGCGCCGCCATCATCAGCCCACAACCACAGCCGCCAGGAGACACCCCGATGGCCCAACTCCACGTCAATGGTCGCGTGCTCGAGCACGACGCCGAGCCCGACACGCCGCTGCTCTGGGTGCTGCGCGAGCAGCTTGGCCTCACCGGCACCAAGTACGGCTGCGGCGTGGCGCAGTGCGGCGCCTGCACCGTGCACGTCGACGGCTCGCCGGTGCGCAGCTGCGTGCTGCCGGTGTCGGCGGTGCAGCCCGGGCAGAAGGTGCTCACCATCGAAGGCCTGGCGCCGAGTGGTGACCACCCGCTGCAGAAGGCCTGGGTGGCCAACGACGTGCCGCAGTGCGGCTACTGCCAGAGCGGCATGCTGATGACGGCGGCGGCGCTGCTGAAGGCCAAGCCGCGGCCCACCGATGCCGACATCGACGCCGCCATGACCAACATCTGCCGCTGCGGCACCTACAACCGCGTGCGCGCCGCCATCAAGCAGGCCTCGGGGCAACAGGTGGCCGGGGTCGATGTCATCCACGTCGTTCGCAGCACGCGGGAGGCTTGAGATGAAGGCCTCCATCAAGCGCCGTGAGTTCATCGCCGCCGGCACGGCGTTTGCAGCCGGCTCGCTGGTGGTGGCCGTGCCGGCTGCCGCGCAGGGAACACCGCCGACCACCCCCGAGATTGGCGCCTGGGTCGTCGTGCAGCCAGACGGGCGCGTGCTCATCCGCATCGCCCGCAGCGAGATGGGCCAGGGCACGCTCACAGGCCTGGCGCAGCTGGTGGCCGAAGAGCTGCAATGCGACTGGACGCGTGTCAGCACCGAGTACCCGACACCGGGCCAGAACCTGGCGCGCAACCGCGTCTGGGGCAACTTCAGCACCGGCGGCAGCCGCGGCATCCGCGACAGCCACGAGTACGTGCGCAAGGGCGGCGCCGCCGCGCGGCAGATGCTGGTGCAGGCGGCGGCCAAAGGCTGGGGCGTGCCGGCGGCCGAGTGCCGCGCCGACAAGGGCGTCGTCACGCACGCCGCGAGCCGGCGCCGCGCCAGCTACGGCCAGCTCACCGAGGCCGCATCGAAGCTGCCGGTGCCCACCGACGTGGTGCTGAAGGACCCGAAGGATTGGACGATCGCCGGCCAGCGCCTGGCGCGCCTGGACACGGTCGAAAAGACCAACGGCGCGCAGGTCTACGGTGCCGACCTCAAGCTGCCCGGCCTGCTCAACGCCGCCATCCGTGCCTGCCCGGTGTTCGGCGGCACGCTGCGCGGCTTCGACGCCGCGGCGGTGCAGAAGATGCCCGGTGTGAAGAAGGTCGTGCGTGTTGGCAACAACGCCGTGGCCGTGGTGGCCGACACCTGGTGGCGGGCGCACAAGGCCGTGCAGGCGCTGCCCATCGACTGGGACCTCGGCGCCCACGCCAACGTGCAGCAGGCCGGCATCGAAGCCATGCTGCGCGAGGGCCTCGACGCGCCTCAGGCCGTGTCGGGCAACAAGCAGGGCGATGCCGTGGCGGCCCTCGCGGGCGCGGCGCGGCGCATCGAGGCGGTGTACGCCTACCCGCACCAGAACCACGCCACGATGGAGCCGATGAACGCCACCGCGCGCTGGACGCCCGATCGCTGCGAGGTCTGGACGCCCACGCAAAACGGCGAGGGCGCGCTCGCCGCCACCGCCGAGGCCGCGGGCCTGCCGCCGGCCCAGTGCGAGGTCTACAAGATCCACCTCGGCGGGGGCTTCGGCCGCCGCGGTGCGGTGCACGACTGGGTGCGCCAGGCGGTGGCCATCGCGAAGGAGCTGCCGGGCACGCCCGTGAAGCTGCTGTGGAGCCGCGAAGAAGACATGACGCAGGGCCAGTACCACCCCGTCACCCAGTGCAAGCTGACGGCGGGGCTCGATGCCGAGGGCCGGCTGCAGGCACTGCACATGCGCATCAGCGGCCAGAGCATCCTGGCGGGCCTGTTCCCGCAGAACGTGCGCGAGGGCCGCGATCCGGTGGTGTTCCAGGGCCTCAATGCCGGCGGCCCCGAGGCCGCCATCGGCTACACCGTGCCGCACCTGCTGGTCGACCACGCGATGCGCAACCCGCACGTGCCGCCGGGCTTCTGGCGCGGCGTGAACCTGAACCAGAACGCGATCTACCTGGAGTGTTTTCTCGACGAGGTGGCGCACGCCACGAACCGCGACCCACTGGCGCTGCGCCGCGATCTGATGAAGAGCCATCCCAAGCATCTGGCCGTGCTGGAGGCCGCGTGCAAGGCCGCCGGCTGGGGCACGCCGGCGCCCGACGTGGGCGGGCAGAAGGTGTTCCGCGGCTTGGCGCAGACACACGGCTTCGGCGCCTACGTGGCGGCGGTGGCCGAGGTCAGCGTGGGCGCGGGTGGCGCGCTGAAGGTGCACCGCATCGTCGCGGCCACCGACACCGGGTACGTCGTCAACCCGCAGCAGGTGGAGGCGCAGGTCGAGGGCAGCTTCGTCTACGGCCTGAGCGCGGCGCTTTTCGGCGAGTGCACGGTGAAGGACGGCGCCATCGTGCAGAAGAACTTCGACACCTATCCGATGATGACGCTGGCGCAGATGCCCAAGGTCGAAACGGTGCTGGTGCCCACGGGCGGCTTCTGGGGCGGCGTCGGCGAACCCACGATCGCGGTGGCGGCACCGGCGGTGCTGAACGCTATCTTTGCCGCCACCGGGCAACGCATCCGCACGCTGCCGCTGAAGCAGCAGTTGAAGCGGGCCTGAACGGCATGGGGCAAGCTTGATCGCGGCCCTGGCTGTGTCGGCCAGTCTGGCCACTGGCGCGGTGGCCTGGACGGCCGTGGGCGACGGCATCCCCGCGCCGCTGGCCGGCCAACTGGGCGATGCCAGCCGCGGCGCGGCCCTGGTGGCTGATCGTGCCAAGAGCCTGTGCCTGCTGTGCCACCAGGCCGACGTCACAGGCCCGCACGCACCCGCCGCGCTGCAGGGCACGCTGTCGACCGACCTGCGCGGCGCTGGCAAGCGCTGGAGCGCCGCGCAACTGCGCCTGCGCGTGGCCGACAGCCGCCGGCTCAACGCTGCCAGCCTGATGCCGACGCTGCATGCGGCCGTTCAACCGGCCACCGACGAGGCCCAGGCGCGCGTGGGGGCGGCGTGGCGTGGCCAGACGGTGCTTTCGGCCCAGGAGCTTGAGGACATCGTGGCCTGGCTGGAGACGCAGCGGTGATCCGCCGGCGCGAGCTGGCTGGCGCCGCCGTGGCGGTGCTGGTGCTGCCGGCGGCGCGGGCCACGCCGGCACTCGACGCCGCGCTGGCCGCGTTCTGCGCGGGTGCTCCGCTGCGCGAGGGCCGCGTCACGCTCGACATCGCGCCGCTGGTCGAAAACGGCAACACGGTGCCGGTGACGGTGGCCGTGCCCGATGCCGAGCCGGCGCAGGTGCAGCGCCTGGCCCTCTACACCGAGCGCAACCCGCAGCCCGAGGTGGCCGTCTTCACGCTCGGGCCGCTGGCCGGCCGCGCGGCCGTGGCCACGCGCATGCGGCTGGCCACCTCGCAGGCGGTGGTGGCGGTGGCCGAGCTGGCCGACGGCACGTGCTGGCAGCAGCGCGTGCAGGTGGTAGTGACGCTGGCCGCCTGCGTCGAGGGCGTGTGAGCAACTGATGAGCGCACGCGCCCTGCTCAACGCCCCCAGCCGCGCGCGCCGTGGCGAGGTGGTGGAGGTGCGCGCGCTGCTGCAGCACGCCATGGAAACCGGCTACCGCCGTGGCAGCGACGGCGAGCTGATGCCGCGCGACCTGGTGCGCCGCCTGGAGGCGCGCTTCAACGGCGAGCTGGTGTTCAGCGCCGAGCTGCACGCCGCCGTGGCCGCCAACCCCTACGTCGCCTTCTGGCTGCGCGTGCCCGCCAGCGGTGTGCTGACGGTCGACTGGCAAGGCGACCGCGGCCTGCGCCACCGCGAAAGCCTGCGCATCGAGGCCTCGTGATGCGGCTGCTGCCACGGTTGCAGCAGGTCCGGCGCGTGGGCCTGTGGCTGCCGCTGCTGGCCTGCAGTGCCGCCCTGGCGGCACCACCGACATCGTCCACAGCGCCCGACCCGCGCCGCCCCGGCAGCGACTTCATGAGCCCGGCCACGCAGGCCATGCAGCGCGACGACAGCGCCAACCCGGCCTTCCTGTGGGTGCAGGACGGGCGCCGCCGCTTCGACGCGGCCTGTGCGCGGTGCCACGAGGCCGGCACCCTGCGCGGCGTGGCCGCGCGCTACCCGGCCTGGGACGAGCGGCTGGCGCGCCCGCTCACGCTGGCCGGCCGCATCCGCCAGTGCCAGCAGCGCCATGTGCGCGGCGCTGAGCTGCCTTTCGAAGGCGAGGCGCTGCTCGGCCTGGAGGCCTTCGTCGCGCTGGCCTCGCGCGGCCAGCCGATCGCGCCGCCGGCCGACCCGCGGCTCGATGCCGCACGGGCGCTGGGCGCGCGGCTGTATGCGCAACCCTTCGGCCAGCTGCGGCTGTCGTGCGCGCAGTGCCACGATGCGCAAGCCGGCCGCCGGCTGGGCGGCAGCGTCATCCCGCAGGCCCACCCCACGGGCTACCCGACGTACCGGCTCGAGTGGCAGGCGCTGGGCTCGCTGGAGCGGCGGCTGCGCCACTGCCTGAGCGGCGTGCGCGCCCAGCCCTT